>NZ_BTPT01000014.1:0-218602 GCF_054408565.1 Vallitalea sediminicola | reverse complement strand
CTACTGTTCTTGTTACTTCTTCAGCCATGTAACCTGTAGAATCTGTTACATTGTAATGTACTGTATAATTACCTGAAATTTTAGTATCAATAATACCATCTACGTAAGGTACTATTGTTCCATTTGGTTTAGTAACAGTTGTAACAATCTCTTTAGTTAATGTATCATTATCATCTTCTATATCAATAGCTTTTGCTCCTGCATCTGTATATGAACCATTGTAATCAACAACTACTATTTTATCACCATTTATCTCAATTACTGGCTTATGATGTAATATAAACTCAACTGTATACGTCATAGTTGTTGTTCTATCTTCTGCTGTTACAATTACTGTTGTTATACCTTCAACTTCTGTTTGACTATCTTTAACTACTTCTACAGTTGCATTACTATCAATAGTTTCATATACTACATCTGGTCTAATTATTGTGCCTGGTTCTAAATATTTTATATAGCTTGTAGTACTAGAATTAAATACTGGTTCATCCACTGGTAATAGTGAATGTAGTCCTGCTTCCGAAGATACTGGATTTAAATACCCACCCTGAGCTGCACCATATATATTATTTAGTGACCTTATTATAGTTTCATCGTATAAATATCCATTTTGTAAATTAACTTTTGCCATTCTATTACTATAACCAACAAATAGAGTCTCATTTGCTACAGCTATACCCATAGAATATCTACTATAGTATTCGCCAATAACTGATGTGGAATAATTATTATCAAAATCTATCTTTATAAGTTTTGTATAATATCCATTCTCAGTAACACCTAAATAATACATATCACCATCAAGCGCTACTAAATCTCCACTAGAATTATATCCAACATCTTTCAACTCGTAAAATATTTCAGTATTTGGGTTATAAGCATATAGCTGCGTACCGTCAACATAATAATATAATCCATTATTATAAGTAAGTGAATTTATTGCGTTATCACTAATTTCTTTAATCTTTATAGGGTCAGTTATTATATTCTTGTATAATTTACCGCCCCTTATCCCTATAATATCATCATTATAATTGGCAATATCTAAATATGTTTTATTGGTATGAGCAACTTGTTCATAAGTATTACTTTCAGGATAATATTTAATTATTTTTCCATTTCTATCATTTAAATAAAAATAATCATAATCATATGGTCCTATTAATTCAAAAGGTAAGAGTACAACTTTCTCTGTAGGATTTGACCTTACAGCATCACCTTCAAGGTAAGTACCTGTCTTAGCTATTGGAGTTACTTCAAATTTTATAGTGCATCCAATTAAATCTTCAGTTATCAATAACTTCTTATTAGTAGCACCATTGATTGGTATATAACTACTTGAGACACCTTCTAATTTATACCATTGATACCTAGAATTACCTTCTTCATCACCTTCTGTATCCTCATATGTATATGATCCAGTAAGTTCTTTTCCAACTTTTGCACTACCTTCAATTCGCACATCTTTGGCAACAGGTGGGTTTGATACTATTTTTCCAATTCCTTGTGCAGCTCCAAACACTTTTTTCAAATGATTAATTTTATCAGATCTATCATTTAACTTATTGCCTTCTGTATCATATACATCAACATAGCTTTTCTTATCGTTCGCATAAGTTACAAATAAATTGTCATTGAGCGATGCTATACCATAAGGTATACCTGACAACCGAGCAATTTTTTTGACTTCATTTGTTGCAATATTAACTTTAACTAGATAATAGTTTTTCCAATTATAAGCAGTATAATAAATTGTGTTAGCATCAAGAAAGACAATATCTCCTGCAGAAGACAATCCTGTAGCTACAACATCAGTAATTTCGTTATTTGTAATATCGTACTTTCTAATTATTCCATAATTTTCTTCAACATAATATAGATTACCATTAGAATCCGAAGTTAATGCATTAACTCCATAAAAATCATTGAAATAGGAAAAATTATCATAGTTATTAGTATAAAGACTAGGTCCAATTTTTTCTCTTTCATTTATACCCAACTCGATATTCTTATAAAGATTACCATTTTGGGTTACACCTACCAAAGTTCCATCAGGTAAAGTTGCTATATCTCTATAATCATCTATATTTGAAGCAATTTTATCTGTTTTATTTGAATTCCTATATGGGTAGTATTTTACCAAAGTTCCTATATTATCACTTGCATAAAAGAAATCATCTGAATCTCCTGTAATATTTGATTTAATAGTTATTACACAATTATCTTCATAGTTTCCATCTTCCGTTGTAGCTGTTATAGTTATAACACCAACTTTATTAAGTGTTACATTACCATTAGAATCAACAGTTGCAATACTATCATCGCTAGAAGTCCAATTTATATTTTTATTAGTTGCATTTATCGGCTCTATTGTTGCATTAAGTGTTATACTATCATTTTCATCTAAATTAATTATAGTTGATTCAGGTTCCATATTAATACCCATTACTGGAACATTATTATTATAAGCCAAATTCTTAGAGCTTGGATATAAATAAGTACCTGGTACATCATCAATTGTATTACCCTTAAAAGACATTTGTAATTTAAATGCAGATTGACTCTTTTTGTTTTCAAAGAAATTCATATATATTGGGTATATTTTACCCTCTTGCATCTGGTACACAGTACCATTACCTCTTGTAGAAGGTGATTGATACTGCCATTTGTCCACAAATACTTTATCTTCATTTCCAACTGTCAAAGAACCATATATTCCATCATCTGAATACGCATATAATTCATATTCACCAGTTTTTTCTGGCACAAAATATCCCCACATCACTATAGCTTTTTCAAAAGCTTCATGAGAGTTATTATTATAATTGGCTTCAAAATATAATGAACCTTGTTGACTTTCGTTATACATATTGTAGTAATTTCCATTTGTTGATTCTATAGGAGTCTGAATAATGAAGTCTAGGTATCTTTCATCACCAAACATCTTAATCCGATCATTTTCATCAACTTGTGATTCATTAGAGAGATCGTAATGTTTTACACTTAAATATCCTCTATTATCACTTTGAATGTCAGTAAATATTTCTTTATCATCATTAAAATTTTCACTATAGTTATAATTGAATTGTAATGTTGTTATATTACTTGGTGGTATTGTTTCTGTACCGATAAACCTAAGCTTGATAACAACATCCATTGTTAAATCGGGAGGATTATTAGAATCATATACTTCCCAATTATCACTATCGACTATTGTGTACTCCATATTTTCTCTACTTGCATCTTGACCTGTAATTATATTATTAATATCATCTATCATTAGTTGAGGAGCATCTGGTATAGCAAATGGACTAAGTTGAATCAACATTTCTCCTTTAGTCCCAATTTGAGTAACAGCCATTATAGTAAAACTACCGACTGTTGCTTCATTATTAACAGTAACTACACCTGTTTGATCAATATTCACTCCAACTGACTCATTTTTTAAAGACCATGAAACAGTTGAATCTTCAATGATATTACCAGATTCATCATATACCTTTGCAGTATAATTTTTAGTGACATCATTTTTATAAGGAATCTCTATCACACTATCTCCACTGATTATTACTTCTTTTTCTTCTGGCTTTAGATTAGCATTATGCCATGGTGTTACTTTTATATAGTCTTCAATATTAAATTCAATAATACTATTTGCTATATAAGTATTACTGAATTGTGATTGAACAAACCAACAATTAAATATATGAGTTGGATCAGCACCTGGATAATCAATAGCTTCTAGTCTGATTTTTGTTCCTTTTGGTTCACTAATTGACACATTTTTAGATGTTTTACCATCTAATTGCTCAATAAATTCATCTTCAATATATATATTGACTATGCTTCTACCTGCAACATTACTAATAATAACACTAGAAACTTCAATAACTTGTTTTTTATTATTCAATTCATCATCATTATGTAAATCATCTTTTTCATTAGTATTATCCAAAATATTATCTTCATTGATTTTATTTTCATCTTGACCTAAGTCACTAGTCTCATCATCATTTTCTTTGTTTGATTTACTATCTTCATTATTACTATCATCTTCATTTTCTTTTACATCTTTATTTCTACTATCCTCATCAGCATTAACACCAATATTTAGATCATCGTTCTCATTTTCTTGTTTAGTATTATTTTCATCATCTTGACTAATTTTTATTAGTTCTTTATCTCCAGTATTATTTATGTTTTCATTCTCCAATGGAAAATTATCATTTTCTGTCATTTCCATCAAAGCTTGTTCACTGTCAATGGTCTGCACTTTGGTTTCAGTATCATTTGCATAAGAATTGATTGGAATTCCTGTAACAGTAACCGTTATTGCAAGTATAATAGCAAATAATTGTTTTAAAATCTTATACTTTCTCATGATTAGTTCTCCTCCTTTATTCATTTCTTTTTATACCATTATTATTTTGTCAATCTTTTCAGTATTATGATAATCACAAACAAATAATATCTTTTGTTTATGTTTTATTTATTAATACATATACTATTTTCAACCTATTTATTTATGAATATTTCATGATTTCAATGAGGTGATTATAAATATATTTTTCCAATAAATTTATTATACCATCTACTAGTCATTAAAAAAAGGACTTTTTAGGTATTAAGTACTAATTTACATTAATTAAACATTATACCCTTTTTTACCATATATAGTAATATATACCTACATATTTTTACATTTTAATTACCTGTCAAAATTTACTATACAATTTTATTTTTAGCCTAAATAGCTCCACTATTTTATAAGTTATTATACTATTATTTATTTTATTACATATTTTTTTTCATAAATATAGAGAAAACCTACATAAAAAAACGTTCTTACTAAGTAAGAACGTTTTAAGGTTTGACGCTAAAACCACCTATTCAATTATAATCATTTCATCATAATTATTTTGAAGTCATTAACATAGCTAACGCGATAGAATTAACTTTAGATATTTCAGTATCAGCTCTTGATGTTACAACAATTGGTACTTTTGCACCCACTATAACACCAGCCGCTTTTGCATTAGCTAAGAAAACCAATGATTTATATAATACATTACCTGCTTCAATAGAAGGTACTATCAAAATATCTGCTTTTCCAGCAACTGGACTATCAATTTTTTTATGATTAGCAGCTTCTATTGATACTGCATTATCTAGAGCTAGAGGACCACCTACTATACAATTATGTATTTCCCCTCTCTTATTCATTTCTTCAAGTTCTTTTGCATCAACTGTGGCTTGCATTTTGGGATTTACTTTTTCTTTTGCACATAACATAGCAACCTTGGGTTCATCAATACCTATACTCCTTGCTACAATAACAGAATTGTCAATAATCTGCTTCTTAGTCATAAGGTCTGGCACTATATTCATTGCAGCATCAGATATCAATAACAATCTGTCATAACCAGGTATATCCATAACACCAACATGGCTTAACACCCTACCTGTTCTTAGATTAGCTTCTTTATTCAAAATAGCTTTTAAAATGACAGCTGTATCAATAATACCTTTCATCACCATATCTGCTTCTTTATCTGTTACCTTTTTCACAGCAATATTACAAGCTTCTACTTTATCTTTTTCATCAATTATCACTACATCATCAACATTAAAATCTATCTGTTTTGCAATCTTGATTATTTCTTCTTTGTCCCCTACAAGAATCGCCTTTATTATTCCTTCATCAATTGCCATTTTTACTGAAATCAATACATCTATATCTTGTGCTACAGCAACTGAAAGTATTTTTGGTTCCTTTGTTTTGGCTAATTCTATTATATCTTCTAATTTACAAATCATCCAATCAATCCCTTTTTTATACTGATTTTTTTATTTTACATAGATTATTAGAAATATTCAATAGTTTACTTAAATATTTTTGCTTTTTCTTCACCTGTAAGTATACGAAGACCACCTTCAGCTAATGCAATTAATTCATCTTCTCCTGGAAAAACCTCGAAATCACCTAAAAAGCTAATTCTATTTCTTAATTTCTCGCTGAACATTTTTGAATAAGCAATACCACCAGTTAATACTATCCTATCATACTCACCCATCAAAACTGTTGCCATTGCGCCAATAGCTTTTGCAACTTGGTAAACCATTGCTTCATATATAAGAGTTGCTTTTTTGTCTCCATTTTCTATCATTTCCTGAACAACTCTAACATCATTTATTCCAAGATAACTAACAATACCACCCTTACCTGCTAATAACTTCTTAACTTGTTGTTTGGTATATTTCCCTGAGAAACACAAATCAACGAGTTCACCTGTTGGCAATTCACCTGATCGCTCTGGTGAAAATGGTCCGTCTCCATCCAGCGCATTATTAACATCTATAACTTTTCCTTTTTTATGCGCACCAATAGATATACCTCCGCCAACGTGAGCTATAATAAAATTACACTCCTCATATCTTTTACCTATTTTTTTAGCAACTCTTCTTGCAACTGCCTTTTGATTAAGAGCATGGAACATACTAATTCTACTAGTACCTTCTAACCCTGTAATTCTTGCAATATCTTTTAATTCGTCTACACATGGTGGATCAACTATATAAGCTTTTATATCTAGTTCTTTAGCAATCTCATCAGCGATAAGACCAGCTAAATTACATGCATGTCCTTTTTCCATAGCACCAACTCTTAAAGCTTCAATCAAATTATCTTCTAAGATATATGTACCACCTTCAATAGGTTTAAGAATTCCTCCCCTGCCTATAATAGTACTTAAACTTGATAATTCAATCTTTCTTTCTTCTAGAGCACTAATTATTGCCTCTTTACGAAATGTATACTGTTCTAGTATTGTATCAAATACTTCAAGTTCGTTTGTCGAATGTCTAAGTGTTTCTTCGAATATTTGTTGTTCATTATCAAATACTGCAATCTTTGTTGAAGTCGAACCTGGATTTATTACTAATATCCTAAATTTGCTTTCCATATTAGATACCATTTCCTTTCATATTTCATGTCTATAGATTAACACCATTGAGTTTTTTTCTCGGTGCTCCTTTTGGTTAAATGATGACCTTTTTTTGTCAACTTTCAATATCATAAAATTATATGTCAATTATTATACCCTATAACATGCTTTTTTTGCACTATATATTATTGACTTTTTATCAAGATGAAGATAATATTAAGGTAAGATCATTATATTAAGAAACAGATCTTAATATTGATTTTATCAATGTTCAAACTACAATTTTTAAATATTATAAGGTATTATTTTTAAACTTTAATTTATAAAAAAAATATATATTTAAGTTCATAAAATTTAGTCAAATGATGATTTAATATATTTTAAAAAGAAGGGTGATTTCTTATGAATACAAAATTTGAAATTATAAAACACAGTGGTAATTTACCTTTTAGCATTTTTTTACATGAAAGTAAACGTGTATATCCAATGAATTGGCATAAAGAAATAGAAATCTTATTTGTACTAAAAGGCTCTGTTCGTGTCAAAATAAGAGATAATAGTTATGTTGTACATCAAGACAATATCATTCTAATAAATAGTTATGAAATGCATGAAATAACCCCTCTTGGAGAAGATATAATAATTTTAGTATTTCAACTTGACCCTTATTTCTATCAAAAATACTATCAAGGTTTTACAGAAATAATATTTCATATGAATTCAACCATGCTCAATAAAGATGCCAATACATATAACACCATAAAAGAGAATTTAGTCATCATGATGTGGTATAGATTAAACAAAGAGAATACATATCAAATAAAGCTTTTAAAACAATCACTTGCATTAGTTGAATTATTGCTAAGAAATTTCCAAAAAACTATGGTTAATGATAGAAATCATAATGACCGTTCACAACAAAGGTTAATATCTATAATTGAAAATATTAATAAGAACTATAATAAAAAACTTACTTTATCCCAGATTGCAGAGCAAGAATATATAAGTATCCATTACTTATCTAAATTTTTCAAAACTAAAGTTGGTATTGGGTTCAATAAATATCTTAATCTTTTTAGGCTTAACAAATCTATGAATGATTTACTTAATTCCAATAAAATGATTATAGATATTGCATTAGAACATGGTTTCTCAAGTGTTAAAGCCTATACAAAATTATTTAAGGAAACTTACAAAGAAACTCCTAGTTCCTTTAGGAAAAAATATTTGTCGAATCTATCACCAAAGAAAAAAAATACATCAGTCACTTTTAATAGCAGAGCTATATTACATAATTACATTCAACTTCTAGCTAAAGATTTTTTATCTGGAAATCTTAATCAAGTATATTATCTTACAGTTAATGTGCTTAATAAAAGTACCGATGTTATAGCAAAGAAAAATATACTTCAAATTGACTATCCTATCAATGGAATAAATACTATATTTAAAAATAATCTTAAAAGTATAGCTAATGAACTCCATATTGATTACATAAGATTTGGAAATATTTTTGACAAAACCATCAATTTCATAAACGATGATAAGAGTTTAAATTGGTTTTATATAGATAATTTATTAGAACAATTAATTAGCTTAGGTCTAAAACCTTTTATAAAGCTTTCTTATAATGAGAAATATTTTACACTGAAACATTGGCATATTATTGTAGAAAGTTTTATTAATCATTGCCTTGAGAAGTATGGCATCTATCATGTACGCAACTGGAAATTAGAGATTAGTTGTGAATCAGCTTATTATGATAAATTTATCAATCTCTACAATAATGTAATTAAGAAAATGATTACTATTTATAAAGATCTCAAGATAGGTATTTTGATAAACTTAAATAAATATTTTACATCAGAAAATATTATTAATAACTATGATTTTTCGCATCTTGATTTTATTACTATAGAGATTAATGACAAATATTATTGGAAGAATGCACAAGCAATCAATCAAATAGTTGAATGGTTAAAAACAAGACATATTGATACATATATATATCAAAATCGGATCATCAATGAATTATATGATACGTGTTTTATATCTAACTATTTTATTTATAATCATTTACATATATATAAGAACGCTAACTTGATTGTACCACTTATAGACCCTATGATTAATTCTAAAATGTTTAATGGAAAAGATGGTCTCTTAACATTTAATGGTCTCAAAAAGCCACTTTATAACACGTACTATTTATTAAACAAAGTAAAGGGGGATATAATAGACCAAGGTGATTATTATATTGTAGTTAAAAATCATGATAGATATTATATTCTTCTCTATTACTACAACAAAGAAATTGGTAATATGTTTAATTGTAATAAAGACCTTAATTATAATTCTTTCTCCAAGCAGCTAGCGACTAGTATTTCTACTATTGTTTATGTTAATCTCAAATTAACAGAAGGTCATTATAAGGTTAGAACCTATTTATTAAATGAAGAGAATGGTTGTATTTTTAGTGAATGGATGAATATGGGTTCACCTATAGAAACTGATAAAGAAGATATAAGATTTTTGAAAAGCAAAGAAAATATGAGAATCAGTGTCAATAATATATTTACTAAAGATTCTTTACATCTTGAAAGTTCAATAAAACTTAATGAGGTTAGATTAATTGAAGTAATCAAAAAATAAAAAAGGCTATTTTCATAATATATTTTTTACCCTTGATATTTACCCAAGGAAAATGTATTGTGAAAAACCTTTTTATATTTATTTAAATATTTTACAATTTTAATGAAAAAACATTTTAAAAATTTTACCAAGATAAAATTTCAAAGTAGCTTTCGGAACTTCATTAGCAGCTACCAAATCAACTCTTCCTACTTCTTTCTCACCACATTTATAGACTATCTCTCCTATTTTATCACCAGTAGCAATAGGCGCTTCAACAAATTCTTCTACTTGAATGTCATTAGTGATTTCTTGTTGCTCTTTACTGTCTAAAATACAAGTAAAATCTTCAGCACCAACACAATCAATACTCTCAAGCTTACCTTTTTTCACTGGTACATTAGCCAATGTTTTATCTTTTATGCTGTCTTTATACATTTTGCAATTGGCAAAACCATAATCTAACATTTTCATTACTTCTCTAAAACGTTCTTTATGATTAGGGGTTGCCATTACTACAGCTATTAGATTCAAACCATCCTTATTAGCGGTACCTGATAAACAGTATTTAGCTAAGCTTGTAGATCCTGTTTTTAATCCTGTAGCATATTCTGGATACCACTTCAGTAATTTATTGGTACTTGTCAATTCACTTATTTCTTCTCCATCTTTTCTTTGATGAACTATCTTATCCATCCATATTTTAGTCAAATCATATACTTGTGGATATTTAGTTGTAAGTTCTTTTGACATAATGGCAATATCATAAGCACTGGTCAAATGACCATCTGCATCAAGTCCACAGGCATTAGCGAAGGTAGTATCTTCCATACCTAGTTCTTTGGCTTTTGCATTCATCATATTGACAAATTCGCCTTCGGTTCCAGCTATATGTTCTGCCATAGCTACTGCCGCATCATTACCAGAGGCAATAGCGATACCTTTTGCTAATTCTTTCACAGGTTGGACTTCATTAGTTTCCAAGAATATAGTAGATCCCCCAAAACTAGAAGCATGCTCACTTACAACTACCTCATCTTCCCATCCTATTTTGCCATTTTCAATGGCTTCATACATTAATAGCAAGGTCATGATTTTAGTTATGCTTGCTGGTCTTAATCTTTCGTGTGAATTTTTTTCATACAGTATTTTACCTGTTGTTGGTTCCATTAATATTGCTGATTTAGCTGTTAATTCTAACTTGTCTTTTGGTTCTTCCTCTGCACGTACATATACATTAAATGTACCTCCTATAAATAATGCTAGAGAAAGTAAATAACAAAATACTCTTTTCTTCACTTATTGCTCACTCCTTCTACTCACATAATCTTTTACTAAAGGAACTGCTACATCTAGTTCAATTATCTTACTATTAGAGTAAGCTTTTAGAAGAAAAATATACCTTTATTCTAACTGGTAATTATTCCATCTTTGGTAATTATTCCCTTAATAAATTTACTATACTCTGGTTTCTCATCAGAAAAATCATATGCTGAAAGAACTTTTTCTGTTGCAAGTTTAATTTTCAACTCATCATTTCCATGAATATAAGCTAAAACATCACCTTCTGAAACCTTATCTCCTACTTTTTTCTCAATGACTATACCAACACTTATATCAATAATACTTTCTTTTGTTTCACGTCCACCACCAAGAATCATAGAAGCAACTCCTATTTCATCAGCTTCAATATGACTTACATATCCTGATTTATCAACTTTTATAGGCTCTATAATTCTAGCTTTTTTAAATAAATCTGTATTATCAACAAAAGCTTTGTTACCACCCTGTGCTTCAACTAATTCTTTAAATTTTTCAATAGCTGTACCTTTACTAATTGTCTCTTCAAGTAATATTCTTCCTTCTTCTGCTGTTTTTACTTTTCCAGCTGCTTTAACCATAAAACTACCAAGAGTCAAACATAAGTCAAGGAGATCTTCTGGTCCGTTACCCTTTAATGTTTCTATTGCTTCTATAACTTCCAAACTATTACCTACTGCTCTTCCTAACGGTTGGTCCATATCAGAGATAATAGCTGCTACATCTCTATTTAATCCTGTACCAATTTCCACCATTTCTTCTGCTAGTTCAAAAGCATCTTTTTCTTTCTTCATAAATGCTCCACTACCAGTTTTCACATCTAAAACAATAGCATTTGCACCTGATGCAATCTTTTTACTCATAATACTACTAGCAATCAAAGATATATTATCAACTGTAGCAGTTACATCTCGAAGCGCATATATCTTTTTATCCGCAGGAGCTAGATTAGCTGTCTGACCAGCTATTGCAATCTTTATACGATTAACATTATTAACAAAAGTTTCTTTCTCAACTTTTGTGCTAAATCCGTCAAATGATTCAAGTTTATCAATAGTTCCACCTGTATGACCTAGTCCTCTACCAGACATCTTAGCTACTGGAATCCCTAATGCTGCCACCATTGGTGCAATAACTAAAGTAGTCTTATCTCCTACTCCACCTGTACTATGTTTATCAACTTTGACACCATCAATATCAGATAGATCTAACATATCACCACTTTTAGCCATAGCTAGTGTTAGCGCTAAAGTTTCTTGTTCATTCATTCCTCTAAAATATATAGCCATTAATAATGCAGAAACTTGATAATCAGGTATTTTCCCCTGAGTATAATTTTCAATAAAATAATTTATTTCATCCTCTGATAGCACCATACCTAATTTTTTCTTTTCTATTAAATCATACATTCTCATGATAACATCATCCCTTCTATGACGATAATTGGTTTATATAATAGCTGCAAATTAATTTATTTTAATAGCTAATTATTTTTTAATATCTCTTAAAAAGCTTTCACCAATTTCAAGTTGATTTACGTCTAAAATGTCTGCTATTGTTTGTCCGATATCTGAAAATGTTTTTCTAGTTTTCAAATCAGTATTTTCTTTAAGATTTTTTCCATATGCTAAGAAAGGTACATATTCTCTAGAATGGTCAGTACTTGGTGTTGTAGGATCACAACCATGGTCAGCATTGATCATAATTACATCTGTATCTCTCATGTTTTCAATAATTTCTGGAAGTCTTAAGTCAAATTCTTCTAATCCTTTTGCATAACCCTCTACATTATTTCTATGTCCCCATTTAGAATCAAACTCTACTAAGTTAGTGAAGATTAATCCTTCATTATCTTTATTCATATACTCAATAGTCTTATCTACTCCATCCATATTGTCTTTTGTATGGATAGCTTCTGTTATACCTTTTCCAGAAAAGATATCTTCTATTTTACCAACTCCTATAACATCTTTACCACTCTGTTTTAGGATATCAAGTAAAGTGTCTTTTGGTGGAACTAATGAAAAATCTCTTCTATTAGCTGTTCTATAAAATGATCCAGGCTCTCCTAGAAACGGTCTTGCAATTACTCTTGCTACAGCATGTTCATTAGATAATATTTTTCTAGCTTCTCTACATATATCATATAATTTTTCTACGGGTACTATTTCTTCATGAGCCGCAATTTGAAACACACTATCTGCTGAAGTGTAAACAATAAGACGTCCTGTTTCCATATGTTCTTTACCTAATTCTTCTAATATAGCGGTTCCAGATGCTGGTTTATTTCCTAATATCTTTTTACCTACAAAATCTTCAAATTTATCAGTAACTTCTGCAGGAAATCCATTTGGATATGTTGGGAATGCAATAGGAGAATAGATACCTACCATTTCCCAATGACCAATAGTTGTATCTTTTCCATTAGATATTTCACCAATTCTACCATAAACACCTTCAGGCTCTTCTACTTTTTCTAAATTAACCATTCCTTCTATGTTAGCTAAACCAAGTTTTCTCATATTAGGCACATCTAGTTTTAGTTCTTTAGCAATATTACCTATAGTATTGCTCCCTATGTCTCCAAATTTGTCTGCATCTGGTAATTCACCCATACCTACACTGTCTAAAATTATCCATATTACTCTGTTTATCATAATAAAAGCCTCCTTATTATATTGAATTATTTATATTATTTAATACTTATTGTAGATATTAAACCTACCTTAAGGTAATTATATAATACAGATAATGACTTATAAACGACACATGTCTGTTTTTTGTTCAAAAAAATATCGTATATGATGCATGAAAAATCTGTAAGGAGAAAGAAAAAACAATACCATAGTATATTATACCAAATTTTTCATTTATAATCATGAAATTTTTTCAAAAACTTGCATATAAGTTATTACTAATAATATAGATAACATTATATATTAACAACATAAAATCAAGGTTAATAAAAAATATTAACCTCAACCTATTTATAAAATGATAATCTGAGTATATTAATATATTCATCTATTTTAATTGATAATTTGTCAAAATCAATTAACCCCTCACTCTGGAATTTTTTTAGGTTTTCATCACCATATTTTTCAAAAGTCCATTTAATAATATTTATAGCTTTTATTGGATCAATATCTTTTTTAAATCTCGTGTAATCAATATCTTGATGATATATTTTAGACAATAAATTACGTATCCTCTCTTCTTTCATTATTTCTTCAACACTTTTATTTTCCAACATAATATTAAAAAAGTGAAAAATACGAGGATATCTTTGAGATACTTTCATTTTTATCATAAATATTTTTTTTAAACGTTCAAATATATCTAATTCTTCCCATTTCACTTTTTCGTTTATTTCATTAATCATTATTTCCAAACTATAATTTGTTAAATAATCAAATAATCCTTGTTTGCTACCAAAATAATGGAATAACAAACCTTTTGAAATATTAGCATTGGCTACTATATTATTGGTTGACGCTTTTTCATACCCATATTTACTAAATTCATCAAATGCGCTGTTTACTATCTTCTCTTGTTTTTCTTTTTTTATTTTATTGAAAGCTTCGTACATAATAACCTCTCCTATATTTTATAAAAACTTACTTAAAATATGTTCAGTTTAATTATATATCTATTTGACCATATTAGTCAATTAATGGTAATAAAAATTTAGATTAGTCAAAAGACTAGTAACCTAACGGCTACTAGTCTCTATCATATATTACTTATAAATGTCCTTTCACCCTAACCACACCTCTCATTTAAGACTTACTTGTCAGAAATTATGATGCTAAACGGTAAATATTCACTTACAAGTATTTGCGAGTAATTATTACTCACAAAATTATAATACCCATACGGAAAAAAATTATTCAAATTATTTTATTGTTTTTATTGACAACCAATTTTTTTATGTTATAATATTACCATAAGATAATAATTATCCAATAACAATTATTATTAATATAAATTCCAAGGAGGATATTAGATATGAAAAAATTTATTTGTACAATATGCGGTTACGTTCACGAAGGAGATAGTGCACCTGAGAAATGTCCACAATGTAATGCGCCAGCTAGTAAGTTTGTAGAACAAACAGATACAGAAATGACTTGGGCTGATGAACATAGAATTGGAGTCGCTAAAGATGTTGACCCTGAGATCTTAGAAGGTCTTAAAATGAATTTTACGGGGGAATGTACCGAAGTAGGTATGTACCTTGCTATGGCTAGACAAGCTGATAGAGAAGGATATCCTGAAGTTGCTGAAGCTTATAAGCGTATTGCTTGGGAAGAAGCAGAACATGCTGCAAAATTTGCTGAACTAATAGGAGAAGTTGTTACAGATGACACTAAGACTAATCTTCAAATGAGAGTTGATGCAGAACATGGTGCTTGTGCTGGTAAAAAAGAAATAGCAACAAAAGCTAAAAAATTAGGCTATGATGCTATTCATGATACAGTTCATGAAATGTGTAAAGATGAAGCGAGACATGGTATGGCTTTTAAGGGATTACTTGAAAGGTACTTTGGATAAGAGTAGATACACAAGCCCCTAACCTTTATTTTTAAGGGTTACGGGCTTGTTTTTTAATCACTAATATCATCTAGATGTACATCTAGATATCTACCGCTAATCCAAAATATTGAATACTTTATAACCGCTAGTCATTCATATGTAATTCATCAAGCAGCGTATTTATATCACTCTCTGAAACCGCTTCCTTCAATCGTTTATTTGTTTCACTTTCTTCTAGATTCTTATTATCAAAATAGACCTTATCTATTTTGTCTAAAACTTTACTCCCTTTGGATTTTTCAGTGAGAATTTTTATATAGTCATCCATAGTTATTTCTCTAAAAATCCCATTGGACCAATATGCGTTTGCCCAATCAAGTATTGCCGTAGATTTACCCATTCCAATATTACGCACTTTATCACAAAAATCATGATAATTTATATTGTGCCTTTTTGCTATACTTTCTATGTCTCTACAAGACAATTCTTCTTCTGTAATTATAAGATTAATAGGTAAATCATAATAACATTCTATATGATCAATATCTTTCACAAATTCTATTAGAAATTTCACTTCATCTTTTGTAAAAAAACCATTCATTTCATTAATAGTATCACGTCGTATACTAATCCATGCATTTATACCTAGCTCTAACCCTTTATACACATCTGAATAATATTTATCATATTCTTTTAATAGTTCCTTACTAACCTGGATAGTAATTTGTTGTTTTTCCATATTATAACTCCTTTATTAATTCAATATTTGCATATCAATAGGATATCCATAGCACTATTATTCTCAATTACTCCGCTTCCTCATATTACCATATCCTCCCCCGTACTTAAATAGTCTTAAAGGATTAAATCTTTACTATAAATATTCTTTTTGTTATTTACTTAAAAATGAATGAATCTTTGAACCTAAGTATCTTGCTATCTTAGATAAAACTATACCTATAGCAATAAAATAAAAAATTACAAATAAATAGTTACCCATAAATACCCTTCTTTCCAAAATGTTGCTTTTCTCATATCTGATAATTTTTATATGAAATTTTCTTATTTATTCTTTTTACGATTTAGTTTATCTTGTTTTATCTTCTTTTCTTTTTTTAATATTTTTTTGACTCTAATTATAATTAAAACTATAAGACCAAGTATAACTAAATATGGTACCAAGTATACAATTCCAATTATTAAATTTCCAATTGCCTTTGTGAAAATGTCCAATGAATCTTTTATACTATTTGTAAATCTACTACCATATGAATCCTCTTTCACTACTCCTGGAGTTACTTTGACAACTTCTTCTACCGACACTCTCACCGTTACATAATCAATCAAATTGTCCCATTTTCGAAGTTCGGTTGTCATAGCTTCTATTTCATAAGTAATATTAGCTAATTCACTCTCCACAGCTAATAATTGATCAACATCTTTTGTTTCCTTTAATAATTCTAATAATCTATCTTTATGAATTCTTTTTGCTTCAAGTCGTGTTTCATTATCAAAATATCTTAATGTTATATCCTCTGTTGTTTTGTGTTCACTTATAATATTTCCTAAGTCACCTATACTTTTCAAGAAAACCATATAATTATCTTTTGGTACCCTAAAAGTGTAGTATGCATTTCTCAGTTGAATCTCTCCATAATCATTAATTCGTTTTCCCTCAACATTAGATTCTTCAATGTAACCATCTAAGTTATGTATTTCTTTTTCTAAGTTCATTGTACATTCATCAAATACAAGTGTTTCCATGGATATATTATTATTTTGAATAATTTTAGCTTGAATTTTATCACTTGTTTTCTTTTCTGTATTAGCTGTTGCCTCGTTTTCTTTACTAAAACCCGTATCATTTACCATATTACCATTGTCTTGTGTTGAATTATCCTTTGTGTTTTCTATACTTTTTTTAGCACTACAACCACTAAAAACCAATATTATAAGTAAAACTCCAACTATATATATCGCTTTTTTATTTTTTTTCATTTCCTCCATCCTCTCCTTCAATACTTCATTTATCAATTTACTAAGAATTCTGTATACTTCTTCTATATTGTACCATTTTAAGCACCATTTTTCCATAAGAATTAGGACTACTTATCTTGCTCTAATTCCATTAACTCAACAATTGCCTCCACAACAAGATTATGCTGTTCCTCCCTTAACCTATCTAATGAAATAATTTAAATATATTATCTTAATAATATTATACAAATATATTTTTTGCAATATTTCACTTAATAAATATTATATTCACCAATATAAAAACAAAGCAAAAAATTTTACACCTAATTGAAATAATATGATATAATTTTTTTACAAACTTTAAATGAAGGAGAGTTATCGATGAACCGATTTGGCTACAACATTGTTTTCTATTTAATTACTATCATATTAATTATAGGGTTACTAATGCTAGGGATAAATCCTTTATTATCATGGTTATTAACTGTAATTACAGTACTTACTTTATATATAGTAATCAGCTTTCATAGACATAAGAAAAGAATTAATCTATTAGAAGAATACTGTGATCCAGAAGCTTTTTTAATTCAAACAGCTAAACAAAGGAAAATAACTGGCAAAAACAAAAGAATAAATGCTGCTTTTGATATAGACGAAGCTGCTGGTTTAATGAGTTTAGGAAAGTATCAAGAAGCTTTAATTGTTTTAGACTGTATTGATATATCCCACCTATCAACTAAAAATGGTATACTACTTGCATATTATATCAACCTCATAGGCTGTTACCATGAGTTAGATGAAAAAGAAAAAGCAATTGACTTGTTTGATAATAAAATAAGTACCTTATCTCCAATAAACAAAAGATTAGTTACTGCCATTGAAATTATGATAATTGAAAAATACTATGCCGAAGAAAACTATATAAAAGCGAAAGAAAAATTATCATTGTTATTAAAATCTCCTTATCTTTCCACACGTCAAAAAATTTCGCTAATATATATATTAGCGTTAATCAATGAACAAGAAGGATATATAGAAGATGCACATAAAAATTTCCAATACGTTATAGATAATGGCAATAAGTTAGGACTTGTTGAACAGTCAAAATTACACATGCAAGAGGCAAATGAATAATAAATCATTTGCCTCTGTTGTTTAATGCCCTCTTTTTTTCTGTTTCTTCTTGAGTTGTTTTTTATCATATTGTATTTTATTTAATTCTTCTTTTCTAGCTTTAGAAATTTTTTTCCTATCAATTTTATTAGACTCTCTTTCAGCACTCATGGCTCGCTGAGCTTTTGTGCCAATACCAACATCATTGATTTCTTTTTTTATTAATCTTTGCATTCGTTTAGGACTTATTTTTTTACTTGCATTAAATTTTTTTACATCTTTAATATGTTTAGAAAAATTCAAGTTATAAAATTCTCTAGATACAATTTCATATATTTCGTAATCTTTTGGTTCACTTCCAAATAAATATTTACATACCGAATAGTTACCATCTAAATTTTCTTCGAAGATTCCTATCCAAAAAGAATCTTTAAATAATACTGTTAACTTAATTTCCATGATAATTCCCCCTGTAATATTATTCTGAAGAAAGGACAACCCCAGGGGGGGCAGGTTACTGATATCATAATATGATACGTCTGGACTACCAACCAAAACTGTGTTTTTATCTTCAATATTTTATTTATAAATATATTTTACTCTAAATTTCTAAAATGTCAAAGATTTTATATATAGCTATTAATCTTCATTATAATAATTTTCTTGAAATACACAAACTGATTCAAAATATAAATGCTTAATATCATCAAGTTGGATTTCTTCGTCTAATTCTCTAAATTCTTTGCTATCAATCATCTCATATTCAAAAATCACTGGTCTCCATAATCCTATTCCCAACGTTTTGAAACTATAAGAATATCCTAATTCAGCATCCGTTTCGTCATATTTTCCATATTCAGATATGTACTTAACTAATAATTTTGCTTCTGTACTAAAAATGTCTACTCCATTAAAAAGCACAAAATCAGTATCTCCATTACTATTATCCTCCTATCGTAATACAAATTAATAACTTCTAAATAAAATGTCAATTATTATATCATTTTTTGAGTGAAAACTATTTTTGAATTGTATATTTATATGACAGGCAAAGTTAACCCCAAAATATAGCGTACGAATATTTTATCTAACTATGCCCTATAAAAAATATAAAAGGATGATGAATAATGAAAAATAAAATAAGTAAATTAAAAGGATTAACACTAGTAGGACTTATGGCACTAACTCTATCAACTTCTGCTCTTGCAGCAGAAACAGACCCTTATGCAAACAATCAGGAGTTACAAGATATATTTGAAATCTACGATGAGGCTCCAGATAATGGTATGCTTTTAGCTCCTAATCCTTATACTGCTGATTCAGAATCTGAAACAGACCCTTATGCAAATGATGAAGAATTACAAGATATATTCAAAATCTATGATGAGGCTCCAGATAATGGTATGCTTTTAGCCCCTAATCCATATACTGCTGATAAAGGAAACGAGAATAATACAAGTAACTCAACAACAATTTTTGGTACTATCGGTACATTCTTTGATGGTATTCTCAATTGGTTTATGAATGTATTAGGCTAAGCAAAAAAATAATATTAATCATGAATTTTGAGTTTTTATACTTAAATTCATGATTTTTTGTTAAAATAAGTGAGTGAAAATAGTTTTTCCATTGTATATATACATAAAGCCTTTCGGAAAGGAGAAAACATGGAAGATAATACTATAATTTTATTATTGAAAACTGACACTTCTCAAGGTCTATACGAAGCTACCAAAAAATATGGAGGTATTGTTAAAGGTATATCCATAAAGATATTACATGATCGTACCGAAGATATAGAAGAATGTGTAGCAGACACTTTTGTTAATCTATGGAAAAATGTAGATTCTATTGATATAGATAAAGGGTCATTAAAAGGTTATATTGCATCTATAGCAAGAAATACTGCTATTAACCGCTATAATAAATTAAAACGTGAACAAACTGACTATATACAAAATAGGGATTTTATATCTGAAGAAGATTTAGAGGATCAAATAGCTAGGGAATGTGATATAGCCATTTTGCAAGAACTTATAAATGATATGGGTGAACCAGATAAGGAAATATTCATTAGAAGGTTTTTCCTATTTGAAAAAGTAAAAGATATAGCTAATAAATTGCAAATAACTATAAAAACTGTTGATAACAAACTTTTTAGAGGAAAACAAAAGTTAAGAAAGCAGCTCATTGAAAGGGGTATAACATTATGAAAAAAATTGATACTAATTCAAATAATGATTTATTAGACTATTTAGATGAAATGGAGATTGATTCAGTGGAACTTAGTAAAGATGAACTACAAAAGATTCATAAATTAGAATTAGACAAAATCAATTCTAAAAAAGTAGTAAGACCGCTCTTTAAATGGAAAATTGCATCTGGACTTGTAGCTGCTTGCTTTGTACTGGTATTAAGCATAGGTATTTCTACTCCCAAACATAATAATAATATATCTCAACCTACCGAAATTGTTAATCCTTATATAGAATATAATGATATTGAATCTGCTGAAGAAATATTAGGTTATGATATCATGATACCTACAATTATACCTGAAGATTATACTATTTCTAATATTGTAATAATTGATAATAATATTTTATCTATCAATTATGAAACTGTTTCTGAAAAAATAACGTATAGAACTTCTAAAGGAAACGATGAAATTAGTGGTGATTTTACTAATTATGAAGATGTCAATCAAATTGAAATAGATACTAAAAATATTACTTTAAAAGGTAATGATAATAAGATTCACCTTGTATCCTGGAATTACGATGAACAAGTATTTTCTATTTATTCTGATCAAGGACTATCACAAGATCAAGTAATCAATATTATTGAAAATATAGAGTAAAAAATCAAGTAGTTAGCAAAAATGCTGACTACTTGATTTTTATTATCTAATACCTTCCCTTTTCTTTCACCGTATCCACAAAAGCCCTAATATTAGCTTCTGATGTTATATTTGGTAAGGCGCATCCTGCTCCAATTATCAAATTACCATCTTTAAAAATATTAAGAATTTTTTCAGTTTCACTTATAACTGTATTAGTATCTCCGAAAGCAAAAACACCCGATGGGTCAATAGGACCTGACATTACTGATTTACCTTTTAATATATCATGTGCCCTTGGTATATCTGTTTTGTAATCCACCTCAATACCGGCAAACTTAACGTTAGCCACATCAGGTAAGATATTGTCAAGGTTCCCGCATATATGACAAATACATTTTATCCTATCATCTAATAAATCATCTCTAAGTTTTTTATGATATGGGTTAGCATAAGTCATATACATATCTCTAGAAATTAAATCTGGTCCACAAGAACTATCACCAAAACTTGTGATATCAGCTCCTGCATCTATTATTAATTTATGAAAAGTCAAATGTACCTCATAACATCTATCAATCAATTTAATTATATATTCTTTTCTCTCTTCATCCATTAGATCAATAAGAAAATTTTCCATACCGTATATTAGCATAGCCAAACTATAAGGTCCCTGATCAGCATTTCCTCTTATAAGGATTTCACCACCGACTTGTTTTCTCATAAGTCTAATAGCTTCAAGATATATTTGTACTCTTTCATCAGCTATCAATTTTTCAGGAGTAACCTTAGCAAAAATCTCATCAAAGCTTTTACCAGCTGGACCAATCACTCTCGCTGGCTCATCTTCTGGAAAATCAACTAATGCGCCCATAGCATGAGCTTCAATAGCAGTATCTAGGTCTGTTAATATACCATCTAGCCCGTATTTAACCGCCGCATCAACAAACACCTTTGATATTACTTTTGGATTCGATCTAAATTCTTTCATTGTATATCCAAACTCTTTTGACGCTGACATAAAATTATGTAACATCATTGGAACTCTATCAGATTTTTCACCATTAAGAACTTTTATAATTCTTTCATATCCGTTCATATCTATTCCTCCGTATTTTTCTCATATTGCATATTTTTGTACTCTGTAGGTGTTACCCCTACTATCTTTCTAAATATTTTAGAAAAATAATTCTGAGTGTTGAATCCCGTCTTATATGTAATTTCCTTAATATTATATTGATTGTTGGAAAGCATTTCTTTAGCCTTATTAATACGTGTTTCAGCAACTATATCTGTATAATTCTTATTTGTGTGTTTTTTTAATATTTTACTTAGATAGTACGGACTTATCTTCAATTTTTCTGCTACATAATCTAAAGTTATATTTTCAGCATAGTTGTTATTAATAAAATCTATTGCCTCTAAAACTATAGTTTTAGAACTTGTAATATTTTTATTATCATTAATCTTAACAATATAATTCTGCATACGAATAATCATCCAATACCTTAATTCCTTAGCATGAGACAATTCAGTTATCTCTTCTAATATTGAAGTTAATTCATAACTAACTTTTATATTACCTATGATATCCATTAGATTTTTATCCAGTAAAACCATTAATTGATAAACTTTATCTTTTAGTGATGTTTCATTTTCTTGATAAACTGAAGATAATTCACCTAAAAATGTATCAACCATTTTTATTGTAGATTTAACATTCCCTTTACAAATGCTATCGTAGAATTGTATTGACCAATCATTAATATCTATCTTGTTTGTTACTATATTCTTATCAATATTATTGTAATGTATATAATTTTTCTCTAGAGTTTCTGCTGTTCTCAATGCTTCTACTGCTTCAATATAAGAATCTTTTAAACCTATGCTTGTACAATGAAGATTCCCTGTACCAATCATCAAATTTCGCATATTACTGCAATCTAGAGTATTTTTGACATACATAGCAACTTCATTAATATATTTTTTTTCGTCACCCTTAGAACATGGAATAAAAAATATAATCATGTTGTTAATTTGGGCACCAATACTTTTAATACCTATACTTAAAAAGCTATTCCTTATTCTAGTAACCATTATATCACTAATTGTTTTTCCTATTACAGCCATACAGAATGCACTGTTCAGATTAACTTCAAAAAAACCTAATAGCTTATTGAGTTCTTTATCATTGCAACCTGAAATAATAGAATAGACAGTGTCATTTTCTACAATAGGTTTTATAGCTTCTACTCTATTTTGCAAAGCCGTATTTACATTTCTTTTATCATGTTCATTATCTAATTTATTGATAATATTATTAATTGATTCAACAAGCACATTTATCTTGGCAGGCTTAACTATAAAATCTTCCGCTCCAAGCTTCAATGCTTGTTGTGCATATTCAAATTGATTATATGAAGACAATATCAAAAACTTAACAGAGGGAAGTTTTTTCTTGATTTCTTTAATTGCATCAAGCCCTGTAAGTCCAGGCATTTTAATATCCATGACAATTATCTCCGGCTTCACCTTTTCACTGAGTTCAATCGCCTCAAATCCATTAGAAGCTTTACCTACCAATTTTAAGTCAGTGATATTGTTTTTTATAACAAGAGCAAATGCTTCTCTTTCAATTGGTTCATCATCAACAATCATAATCTTATACATGATAATTCCTCCGAATTTGCAGTTAATGGTAAATTTATTGTAACAACAGTTCCACATCCAGAACTACTTTCAATATTAAAAACCCTTTTTATGCCAAAAAACATCTCAAGACGTTTTTTTACATTAATTACTCCAATTCCAGAACTATCTTCATCATCTTTTTCAAATGATAAAATACTATCAATTTTTTCACTATCTATACCTATTCCATTATCTTCAACACTAATACAAATAATATCTTTTACCATAAATATGTTAATACTTATTAATCCATCACTTACCATGTTGTCAACTCCATGTACAATAGCATTCTCAACAATAGGTTGAATGATTAAAGCAGGCATTTTCACATTAGGTAAATCTTTTTCATAATCAATTTCAAATTTAATTCTTTCACCAAACCTCTTACGCTGTATATATAAATAGTTCCTCAGACACTGAATTTCGCTTTCAAGATCAGACACTTTACTACTTTTATCAATATTATATCTAAGTAATTCTGTGGTAGCCTCCATTAATTCACAAGTTTTTGATGCACTTTCAATATAAGCCATTTTACTGATAATACTTAATGTATTAAATAAAAAATGAGGATTCATCTGACTTTGTAGAGCACGCAACTCCGTTTCTCTTATAATATGTTGCATTTTGAGATTATCATTCTCTTGTTCTAATAATCGTCCTTGAAGTTTTGCTTTCTCTTGCATTTCTCTAACATAATAACCTAGACTTGAAGCCATTTTGTTAAAGGCATTAGCTAAAATTTCAATTTCAACGCCTCCACCTTTTATCTTAGGAATATTATAGTTACCATGTAAAATTTTTTTAACGCTTTTTACAAGTTGTCCTATTGATTTATTAATTCCACGAATTAAAAGAATTGAAAAAACAATGCAGAAAAGAATTAGTATCAAGATAATTAGTAACGTAGTAGATCGTTGTTTTTGCCAATTTGATTGTAATGTTTCTCCACTGGTATTCATTTCATCTATTATAACATTATAATATTTTATCATAGTTCTATTTATCAAATCGTTGATGTTTACTACTGTTTCATAATGTATTATATTATTTGCAAAACTATCTTCAAGGGCTAATTCAATTTTTTCTTTATATGTATCAAGCATATTAGATAATTTTTTATATTCCCATTTAGTATCTTCATCAACTGACGTAGATTGCAAGTAGTTTATCTTAGTAGTAGCTGTATAAATACTTGTCCAATAACTGTCCAAATCATTTTTATCCCTATTATAATAGTAATGCTTCATATGTTCTGTAGATTCATTTACACTACTATAAAAGCTATTTAAAGCATTGTATTTATCATATAAACTATTGTACTCACCAAAAAAAGTAGCAAAATTAATATTTGCCAATAATATACTTCCTATTACCAAAATGAATACAATTGTAACATACATAATTAATTTATTCTTAATACTATCGAATGGTTTTAATCTAGCTTTTAAATTATGTACAATCGTATTCATGTCTATCACCTCAAAGATTTATTTAAATAGGACAGTATAGGCGTTATACCTATACTGTTTATAAAAACATATGTTAGTTAAGATCTACTTTTTCTCTAAGAGCATCACCATAAGTATCAACATTTTCTTTAGTGACTATTATGGTTCCTGCATCATTATGTGTATTTTCTGGTGTCTTGCCTTCAGTTACATGCTGATATAACCAATAAGTTGCTTGGTACCCATAATTATAAAATGATGTTACGATGGTTCCATCAATTTCACCACTTTTTACAAGATCAAGCGTCTCTTCAACATCGTCAACACCAAATACAGCTACTTTGTCTGAGAGTTCCATTTCTTGCACAACTTTAGCACATGCTGGTCCTGCTTCCGCAGCCAAATTAATGGCAACATTGATTTCTGGATATGCCTTGAATGTATTTTGCCATTCAGTTGTTGCTTTCATTTTATCTGATTTAGATTCTGCTCTATTAACTATACTATATCCTCCTGGATGTTTTTCGAATACTTTTTCTATAGCACTTATTTGATCTTGTGCTATCTTATAGTTAAGTGCAGCAACCATTACTCCAATATTTAATTTAGTATCTTTTCCATATTTCTCTTCAGCAGCTTCCAATAAAAGTTCAGCCTGACGAATCTCATCTTTACCAAAATATGCTAATTTTTCTGCATCAGGTACATCAGAATCTACTATTAGCACTGGTATCCCTGCTTCTTCTGCCAATTTCAGCGGTCCTGTAGGTACTAGACCTTGAGTTATTATTGCATCCGCTTTCTGTGCAATAGCTGTTTCAATTAGTTTTGCCATTTCTTCAGGTGATATGTTTTGTGGTCCTACCCAATCACCTCTTATTCCAAGTTCTTCAACAGCTACGTCAAATCCTTCTTTAGCTATAAGCCAGATAGGATGTGCTAATAATGGAGATACGTAAACAAAGAAAAGTTCATTGTCATTTTTATCTTCCTCTTTAGATGTTGTTTCTGATTTTTTAGTACAACCACTCACCATTGCAACTATCATAGTTAACGATAATATTAACGCTAGAAATCTTTTCATAATTAAATTCTCCTCTTCTTTTATATTATAGCATGGATATGCTATTTTTAGAATATATTAAGTATTGGAAGCAGACTTCAATATTCTCACTTCACTCAACTCTTTCTTGGGTATATCTTCCATGACTTCACCATTTGCTAGTACTATGACTCTGTCACATATCTCAATAAGCTCTGGTAACTCTGACGATATCATTACTATACTTATACCTTTTTTAGCTAGTTCACCTATCAGTTTATAAATTTCTGATTTAGTACCTACATCTATTCCCCTCGTAGGTTCATCAAGAAACAAAACTTTCAGATTAGTGATAAGCCATTTTGCCAAAATAACTTTTTGCTGGTTACCTCCTGATAACGAAGTTATCAGAGTATCCATATCGGGAGCTTTAACTTGCAGAGCATCATAATAAGTTTTGGCCTTTTTGTTTTCTTTATTTTTATCTATGAATATTTTTCTTACCAACTTATCTATTATGGTTAGAGTCATATTTTCTTTGATGCTCATTGAATATATGAAACCATTTTTCTTTCTATCTTCAGTTAGTAATCCTATTCCATAAGATTTAGCATCCCAAGGATTTTTAATATTGATTTCTTTACCTTCCATATAGACTTTCCCTTGAATCTTAGGTATTACACCAAAAATCGCATTAATCAATTCTGACCTTCCAGCACCAACCAAACCTCCAAGTCCTACTATCTCTCCTTTTTTCAGAGTAAAACTTACATCTTCAATAATGTTTTTACCATAAGCATAAGGATGAGGTACTTTAAAATGCTCTACTTTCATTATCTCTTCCCCTATAATTTTATCAATCCTTGGATACATTACATCCAATTTTCTTCCTATCATATCACTTATGATATTTTCACTATTGTAACCTTCACTCTTAAAATATGTGTTTATATAACGTCCATCTCTCATAACATCTATTCTGTCACACAGCTCAAAAACTTCTGCTAATTTATGAGAAATATATATACATGACAATCCTTGTTTCTTCAGAGACCTTAATATACTCATTAGATTTTTAGTTTCACCCTCAGTGAGAACTGATGTTGGTTCATCTAATATTAAAATTCGAGGTTTTCTTACTAATGCTCTTGCTATACTTACTAGTTGTTGCATTGATGGACTGAGACTTCTGACAGTCACATCCACATCAATATTAGCTTTTAACATGTCTAGTGCTTCTTTCGCACATTGTTTAGTCTTTTTCCAATCAATAAAACCTAATTTATTCATGGGTAATCGTCCAAGCATAATATTTTCAGCTACACTTAAATCAAGTTCAAGATTTAATTCTTGATGAATCATAGCTATACCTGCATTTTCTGAATCATGGGTAGTATAAAATTTACACTCATCCCCATTACATATAATCGTTCCGTCATATTCTCTACATGAATAAGACCCACTTAGAACTTTCATAAGTGTAGATTTACCAGCTCCATTCTCACCCATTACAGCTAATATCTCATTTTTATACAGATTTATAGATACATCATCAAGGGCGATCGTGCCTGTAAATCTCTTTGTTATATTTTTCATTGACAATACAATATCTTGTTGTGACAATCAAAACGCCCCCTTCATCACTTCTTGATTGATTTTCTTAACATAGCATTTCTCTTGTATTGATCTAGTAGTACAGCAAGAATTAAAATAACTCCCACTACCAGATTTTGCCAATAAACTGAAATCCTCATTAAAGTTAAGCTATTAGTTAATATTTCCATAAACAGAGCTCCCACGGTTGCCCCAACAATTGAGCCCATTCCTCCAAAAGTAGATGTACCTCCAATGATAGATGCACAAATAACAGTTAATTCATATCCTGTTCCAGCCGCAGCTTCTGCTGAACCTAACCTAGCAGCCATTAATATTCCTGCAAGTGCAGCCAGCGTAGATGTTATTACATAAATACTAAATTTAACCTTCTTAGTATTTATTCCAGATATACGTGCTGCTTCTGTATTCCCACCAACTGCATATATTGAACGTCCAAAAGCAGTTCTTTTAAGTACTAAATGTCCTATTATAGCTATTATAAAAGCTACATAAATTACTAATGAAATCCCAAGAAACTTTGATTGTTCTAATCTTTGAAAGTTTTCTGGCAAAGGATATATTGGTACTCCTTGGGTTATTACTGAAACTAATCCTCTTGCCACATATTGCATACCTAATGTCACAATAAGTGGTGGAATTCCTGCTTTTACAATAATTGCTCCGTTAATGGCTCCAATAACAGCTCCCACTGATAAACCAGCTAATATTGCTATTGGAACTGGCATGCCTGCTTTGAATGCTAATCCAGTTACTACCCCACCAAGTGCTAATACTGAACCTACAGAAAGATCAAGACCTGCCGTAATTAATATAAATGTCATACCAACTGTTGTTATAAGAGTAAAACCAGTAGAACGAAATATATTAAAGATATTACCCGACGTAAAGAATGTACCATTTACCATGGTTACAAAAACTGCATAAATTACTGTAGCAATAATTATGCTACTTTCTTGTTTTGCTAAAAATATTTGCAAGAAACCTCTCACAGTTGTGTTTTTATTGCTTTTTACCATTTTTATCTCCTTTACCTTTATTTTTCTGTTCAATTATACCATCCAATTGTAAAATTCAGCTCTCCATCTTTAGTAATATCTTGCATTTTTTGTTATAATTTTGTTGTGTTGTTAGATGTTATTAGTAATATCTTGTCATGATAGCAAAATATTACTAAATCATAAAAAAGAAGTATAATATTTACAATATAGTTCAAAATAAAGTTAGAGATTTTATTGAAAGGATGAATCAATTTGCAAAGTTTAAATATAAGAGTAGATGGTATAAGAAATGATATTGAGAAAAAGCAAATTAAAAATGCACTGGAGAAAATAGAAGGTGTTGGGGAAATAGCAGTCAATTCGGTTAATAGAGCCATACAAGTAACTTATAATCCACCTTCAACGGAAGAAGATATAATAGAATGCATCAAATCAATGGGTCATGACATCAATTATTCATATGATTACAATAATAATAAACCTCTTAAGTATTAATATCTACTTAAGAGGTTATATCTTTTAACACAATATTTATTTGTCAAACAAATTACTTAATCTAAACCAGATATCAAATCCAGCTTCTTTTCCATACTTACTGTAATAGTTAGGAACTGTACCCAATCTCCATAGAGAAATTCCTCCTAGGTTATAATCACTAGCTAATTTTATCTTAGCAAATACACTATCCCAGTTTTCGTACCAAATATAGTTTTTTTCTTTTTTATTATTAACATATATCAAATATGGATTTTCATATGATTTATTATAGAATAATAAATCTTCTTCACTAACCTTATTATCTAATTCAGTACAAATCCGATTATATATAAGACTATATGAAGGTGGCGGTGTCACCCTTCTAAAACTGTTATCTTTGTTGCTTATCCATTGAGAACTACCAAAACTAATCTGCAATAATATTTTATCTCTATAGTCTTCACCAACTTTTTGTACTAATGTCTTTATATCTTGCTCAATAAGTTTAATAGGGCTTAGTGGACTTTTAGTTATATTATTATAATTAGTCTGCTTAACTTTCAAATCAAAATCATGTTCCATAAGTATTACGTAATCAACTATTTCTAGAATTTCTTTATACTTATAATAACTATAATATTTTACAGATGGCAGTGCTACATATATTTTTTTATCTTTACCTATCTTTGTTCTTAGCTTCTTTAAAAAAACGATAAAGCTGTCTTGATCTTCCTTATTGACAGTTTCAAAATCTATTGTCACACCATCAAATGATAATTTTTTATAGAGACTATTTTTGCCATTAACTGTATCAGCTATCTGATTAAGTATCCTATCCATATCTTTAAAAACAGCTTTGAAATAATCATTTCTATTACTATTATCATCAGCAAATACCATTAGCTGTTTAGGTATCTCATTAATCTTATGCAATGTCTCATCATAAGCATCTGGAACACGAAAATCTCTACCATCAAAAATTAATTTCACTCCATTATCAACTTGATCTATTCTACTCCAACCAAAAGATAAAGAATCAAAATTTGATAATGTTTTACCTCTACGTAGTTCATCAAACTGATTATATGAATTCAATGCATAAAAACCATGTAATATAAATTCATCTTTCAATTTAAAATCTTCTTGTATTTTATCAACAACCTTAATTGTTTTATCTTTAGTAACTATCTCTCTACCTAATAAGCGTGCCACATCTTGAATTGGTATAAATACTTTATCTCCATACTCAATACTAGGTATTTCTTCATTTATATCTTCATTTGTTATAGTATATGTTTCAATAAAATCTTCTATAGACCCTGATAAACCTTTTGCATTAGATATGCTAACAGGTAACATACATGTAATCAATACAATGGTTAAAATAACCTTTAAACCTCTTTTAATCATATTATTATTGCTCCCCTTCAATCATTTTCTTTTGTTGTTTTTTTATAATATGCTTATATCCTAATAATAGGTAGTATTATTTAATTTAATGTAAGTTTTTTACCATTATGTTTTAACCATTCTTTTTCATCATTATAATTAGGTAAAATGCTTTTTACTAAATTCCAAAATTCTTTTGAATGATTAAGATGTACTAAGTGACTCATCTCATGAACTACTATGTAATCAATAACGGAGAGTTCAGCCATTGATAATTTTAGATTAAAATTAAGATTTTTCAACGAACTACAACTTCCCCATCTTGTTTTTTGTCTCTTAATTCTAATATTATTAGGTCTAACAATAAAATATTTTTGATAATATTCAATTCTATCTTTTATAATTATTTTAGTTTGCTTTCTATAAAGCTCTTCTATGAGATTCTTAATACAGTCTTTATCCTCAGTATTGGTAATTATTCTAAGTGAATTATTTATAATTTCTATGCTCATAAGATTAATTGTTTCATCTATGATTATATCTAACGGATACTCTTTACCTAGGAATAAAAATAATTCACCATTTTCATATGTTTTCTCTTGAATTCTGTACTCATGTGTTTCATCTAATTTGTTTATAATCCATTTACCTTTACTCTCCACTAATTCCATAAGCTTGTTCTTATCAATACCTATAGGAGCTTTTACAATGATATTGTTTGATGGTTCTATATGAATAGCAATTGTTTTACGCTTACTATAGTTGATGTTATATTCAATCTTTCTTGAATCATAATAAAATTCCATTGTTCTCTCCCTCAACCACCTAATGTAATATCTGTCGTTTGATACCATTTAAGAGCTTCATTAAAATGGTCTTTCTTGAAATCTGGCCAATACTCATCAATAACATATATATCTGAATATACGGATTGTACTGGTAAAAAACCACTTAAACGTCTTCTACCTCCCCATCTAATAATTAAATCTATTCTAGATATATCAGAAGAAGCGATATTACTAATACCATTATTGAGATCCCATTTCCAATCATAATTAACTAAGAAATTGATATTAATTAGACCTTTACCGAATTTCACTCTTTTATTAGCATATTTCAATAATTCTTTTGGAAATACGTCTGATTTACTATTACCGACTATTAATAAATTAGCATCTCTATTAGCTAGGTTATTAACAGCACTTACACATGCTTCTATAAAAGCTGCTTTTTGATTGGATGGTCTTTTGGTATTATCTTGGGTGAAACCATAAAATGTAGCTTCTTTAATACCATGCTCCAGCATTATTTCATATAATTGAAAGCCTGGGTCTATGCCATAAAAATATCCGTCTTTTTTGTCCATATTATGCCCTACAGCCCATCTTCTGTTACCATCTGGTATAATCCCTATATGCTTTGGTACTCTCTTTAAAATATCCTTATTCATCGTTTAGCTCCTTATATTAATCTCTATTATAAAAATATTTACATTTAGCCTAATATCTATTCATAAACTCAGTTATTTATAATTAAAGATTAGATAATACATAGAAACTAAACTTAAGATTATAAAATAGTTGATAATTCTTAGATCACAGTTACCTAATAAGCATATCAAATATATTTAGTATTATCAAGATAAAAAGTAATTAGATAGTTATTCATATAGATAATAAAAGGCCACCTCTCGGTAGCCGTATGTATGTCTACAATCATATATCTAAGCTCTAGGATGAGCTTTTGAATACACTTCCTTTAATCTATTATTAGACATCTTAGCGTATATCTGAGTAGTAGATATATCTGAATGGCCTAACATTTCTTGTACAGAACGGAGATCAGCTCCATTTTCTACAAGGTGCGTAGCAAAAGAATGCCTAAGTATATGTGGTGTAATCTTTTTGTATATACCAGCTTTATTTGCATATGATTTAACTATCTTCCAAAATCCTTGTCTGCTCATTTGATGACCTAAGCAACTAACGAATAAAACATCGTCACCAGGATCTTTTATCATTATTTTTCTTGCATGTTCCAAATAATTTATAAGAGCATCTTTTGATACTTGTCCCATAGGAATAATACGTTCTTTTTTCTTATCAATACACTTGATGTAACCTAAGTTAATATTAACATCATTTTGCTTTAAGTTAATTAATTCAGATACACGTATACCTGTTGCATATAAAACTTCTAACATTGCTTTGTCACGTATACCTTTGCAGTCATTATCATTTGGCTGACTTAACAAAATATCTACTTCTTCCATAGTCAATACTTCTGGTAATTTTTTCTCTATCTTAGGAGAAAGCAACTTACTAGAAGGATCTTGATTTATCATATCATTCTTGTATAAATATCTAAAATAGCTATGGATTGAAGCAACATTCCTAGATATTGTAGATGGCGCTCTGCCCATCTTTTCTAAATTAATTAAATAAGAATTAAGATTAGTATTAGTTATTTTGCCAATGGTTAAAGAATTGGATTCTAGGTAGTTAATCAAATTATTAACATCCCTTTCATAGGATGCTATAGTATTTTGGGATGATCCTTTTTCAGTTTTTAAATAGTCTAAGAACTTAGATACCGTATCTCTCATTATTTTCTTCCTTTGCAGTACTTCATATACATTTGATTATAATATATTTTACTCCAAAAGTCGAATATTTTTTACAAATTTATGGCAGAAATGTACCATTTTACTAATTGAGGGTTTACGTAAGTTTCCATAATACCGCCTACAATAGTGAATATAATGCATATTATTAGGACGAAAAAATATTCTATAAACATTTGTTTATTTATATTAAATCCTCTTGTTCTATTCCTATGACTGTATAAATTAGAACAAAAATTAGTGCTTTTCACTATCAGATATATCATTACAGGAATATAAAATATGTATTGAGGCAATAAAAGTATTATATACATTAGATAACCTTTGAATCCATTAGTCATAAGCCCTATGGAAAATATAAACCCAATACTGAAACCAAAATATATAACTAACATATAATTTATGATGATTTCAAAGAAAGTAAATCCTAATATCCAAATCCCAAGAATCAATTTAATTCTTTTCCATATTATGAATTTGAATAATTCTATATTAAGATAGTCGCTAGATGGAAATTTAGTTATAAAATATCCTGATAATAATTTGTATTCTTCAACTCGATTACCACTTAAATTATTAGCAAATAACGATCCAACAATAATAGCAAACAAAAATAATATAAACTGTATTTTAAAAACACTTATTTTCTTTCTATATTTTCCTAATACATTAGTCATCTAAATCACTCCTTAATATATTTTACTTTTATATTATCTTATTCTATATATAAACTAATATATGAACAGAAAATAAATTATATGAGTGCTTGTACTTAGAAAATATAAATTTAATATATTCATTTTTATAGCAAAAAAGTCTTAGAATAATATAAACCTAATTATATTAATACTCTAAGACTCTTAAAAATAATTCAATATTATTATTTCATATCATTAATTTTGCATTTATAAGCTAACAATCCTGATATTGTTTTACCATCTGTAATCTCTCCTGAATAAATCATATTAATCAATTCATCCAGCTTATATTTTTCGATAGTAACGTATTCATCATCATCAAGATTTTGGACTGATTCCTTCAAATCTGTTGCCACATAAATACTAATCATTTCATCAGTTATTCCAATGCTTGAATAAAATTTTAACAGATACTCAATATTATCAGACTTATAACCTGTTTCTTCTTCCAACTCTCTTGTAGCACATATACTTGGATCTTCACCTTCTTCTACCCCACCAGCTGGAATTTCCAGTACATAATCATCTGCAGCATTTCTATATTGTCTAACCATAATTATATTACCATCATTATCAACAGGTATCACTGCTGCTGCACCTGGATGTGTAATAAGTTCCCAATTGACTTCTTTATCATTAGGCATTCTTAACTTATCAATAACCAATCTTACTCTTTTTCCATTAAATACTTCTTTTCTATCTAATCGTTTAATTTTTTTATCCATTGTCTCATCTCTCAATCTTTGCTTAATCTAAAATGACATTGTTTTGTTATAGCATGACTTCATAGCCTCGATTACTGCACTTCTAAAACCGTTTTTTTCAAGCTCTGATACAGCTTCTATAGTCGTTCCTCCTGGTGAACACACAGCATCCTTTAACTCTCCAGGATGTTTACCTGTTTCTAAGACCATTTTAGCCGAGCCAAGAACCGCACCAGCTGCTAATTTATATGATGTATCCCTAGGTAATCCAAATAACACTCCTGCGTCAGCCATAGCTTCAATAAACATATATACATATGCAGGTGAACTTCCTGATACTGCTACGACAGCATTCATAAGATGTTCTGGTAATTCTACCATTTCACCAAATGATTTAAAAATATTAGTTACCATGTCTTTTTCATCAGCTTCATAGGGATCATCTGAAAAACTTATAGCACTCATACCTTGTCCAACTAATGCTGGAGTATTAGGCATAGCTCTAACAATTTTTGTTTCATTACCAAGTTTATTTTTCAGATCATCAATCTTAATACCAGGTGCTATAGATATAATTATATGCTGATCAGTAATAACTTCTTTAATATCATTAAGTACTTGACTATAATACTGTGGTTTTACAGCTAATATAACATACTTTGATTTTTCCACACACTCCCCATTACTATTCACATAATTAAACCCAATATCTGACTTGATTTCTTCTAATCTACTCTTATTAACATCTGTATATAATAATTCTACGTCCTTTAGACTATCTACAATTCCTTTCATCATAGCATAGCCCATATTTCCAGTACCAATAAAACCTACTTTACTCATACCCAACCTCTTTTCCATGTACCATTAACTATATTTCGTCTAAGCAATTATTAAACACTTAGCTTAGCAGTTTTACCTAATACATCTTTATTTTCATCTAATATAACCTTTACATATTCAGTAATGAAATCTTCAACTTGCTGTGGTGATCTTCCAATGAAATTTTCTGGTCTTAAGATAGATATTATTTCCTCTTCACTCATCCCAAATGTTCCATCAGCTAATATACGTTCAATTAGATCATTTTTCTTACCTTCCATCTTAACCTGTTTACCAGCTTCCATTGATAATACTCTTATTTTTTCATGTAATTCTTGTCTGTCCCCACCACGTTTAACACCTTCCATTAGAATGGTTTCAGTAGCCATGAAAGGTAATTCACTCATGATTCTTTGATGAATTACTTTATCATATACTACAAGACCATCAACTACATTCATAAATATCTCTAATACTGCATCTGTAGCCAAAAAGGCTTCTGGCACTGATAACCTTTTATTAGCACTATCATCAAGTGTTCTCTCAAACCATTGTGTTGAAGCTGTAATTGCCGGATTAAGAGCATTACATATAATGTGTCTAGCTAACGATGATATTCTTTCACTTCTCATGGGATTTCTTTTATAAGCCATAGCGGATGATCCAATTTGACTTTTTTCAAATGGTTCTTCTATTTCTTTTAGATTCTGTAATAATCTAATATCATTGCTGAATTTATATGCTGATTGAGCAATAGTACTCAATACATTTAGCATTTGTGAATCTAGTTTTCTTGGATAAGTTTGTCCTGTTACAGGAAAAGTATCTCCATAACCTAATTTTGATGAAACTAGTCTATCTAATTCTTTAACTTTTTCATGATTGTCTTCAAAAAGATTAAGGAAACTGGCTTGAGTTCCAGTAGTACCTTTTACTCCTCTGAGTTTAGCTTTATTTAATTGGTGTTCAACGTCTTCATAATCCATTAATAAGTCTTCTAACCATAAACAAGCTCTTTTACCCACAGTAGTCAACTGAGCTGGTTGATAATGGGTAAATCCTAGTGTAGGCATATCTTTATATTCAATTGCAAAGTTAGCCAATTTATCTATAACATTAACCAATTTATCTTTTATCAATTTTAGTGCTTCTGTCATAACTATTATATCTGTATTATCTCCTACATAACAACTAGTTGCCCCTAGATGAATTATAGGTTTAGCTGTTGGAGCTTGACACCCATAAGCATATACATGGGACATAACATCATGGCGAACAACTTTTTCTCTTTCTTTTGCTACTTCATAATTAATATCATCTTGATACTTTTTCAATTCATTTATCTGTTCATCACTAATATCAATACCCAATTCTTTTTCAGCTTCCGCAAGTGCTATCCATAACTTTCTCCAAGTTTTAAATTTTTTATCTGGAGAAAAGAGATATAACATTTCTTTGCTTGCATATCTAGCTCCCAATGGTGTTTCATAAACGTTATTCAACTATATCATCCTTTCAGTATATTTATTAATACAATTAATCATTTTCGTCAATTGATTGTATTATGTGTATTACAAACATTGAATTTATATGATTTGTTTCATAACAAATCTTTCATAAGTTATTAAATATATTAAACTTAATCATCTGTGTATCCATTACAATACGTTCAATATATTTTCCTTGATATTACAAGTTTCTAACTTATTATATCATAAAATAAAAAGTTAAGTTAGGCAAGTAAAAAGTTTTGTTTTTTAATCAAAAAAATAGACTAAATCACAAAAAAGAGCAGCTTCAAAAATTAAATTGAAACAGCTCTTTTATTAAAATTCAATCTTATTGTAAATTATTAAGGAATTCTTCTATTCTATCCAATCCTTTTTCTATATTGTCCATAGATATAGCATACGATAGTCTAAAGTGAGTATCATAACCAAAATCGGTACATGGTACTGCAGCAACCTTCTCATAATCTAATAATAGCTTTGCAAAAATATTAGCGTTTTCAATAACTTCGCCTTTATATTTCTTTCCTAATGCACCATCTAAATCAACAAATACATAAAATGCACCATGTGGTTTGATTGCAGATACATATGGCATTCTAGATACCCTATCATACATATATTCTCTTCTTTTATCAAATTGAGTCTTCATTTTATCCACACATTCTTGCGAACCACTAATAGCAGCTAAAGCAGCTTTTTGAGCTATTGAGTTAGGATTAGAAGAAGCATGGCTCTGAATATTAGACATAATTTTGGCTATTTCTACTGGAGCAGCAGCATAACCGATTCTCCAACCAGTCATAGCATAACTTTTCGAAACACCATTAATTACTATTGTTCTATTATAGATATCTTTACTAAATGAAGCGATACTTATGTGCTTCTCGTCACCATAAATAAGTTTTTCATATATTTCATCAGATATGACGAACAAATCATTTTTCACTGCAAATTCAGCTACTTTTTTAAGTTCTTCTTCTGAATATACCATACCTGTTGGATTACTTGGACTATTAATCAAAATAGCTTTTGTTTTATCTGTTAATGCATTTTTCAAATCTTCTATAGTCGCTTTGTAATTATTTTCTTTACTTGTTTTTACTACAACTGGTACACCATCTGCTATTTTAACCATTTGAACATAACTTAACCAAAATGGGGCTGGTATAATAACTTCATCCCCCGGATTCAATATCGCCATGAACGTATTAGTTAAAGAATGTTTTGCTCCATTACTTACAACAATTTGACTTGGGTTGTATGAAACATTATTGTCCTCTTCCAGTTTACTGCATATAGCCTTTTTTAAAGGAAGTATACCTGAAGCAGGTGTATATTTAGTAAATCCTTCATTAATGGCTTCTATAGCAGCTTGTTTTATATGATCTGGTGTATCGAAATCTGGTTCGCCTGCACCAAATCCTACCACATCTATACCATCAGCTTTCATTTGTTTGGCTTTTGCTGTAATTTCTAATGTTGATGAAGGTTTTATATCTAGACCTTTACTCGATAATATCATGTACAAACACCACCCTTTTATTATTATTACTTTTTGCAATTAAACATATTGTAATATATTTTATGTAATTTTGCAAGTTCTGTTTTGAATTTATTCGTTTTTTAATGTTTTCTTTAATACAAATTAACATTTAGCAATTATTTTTGCAATATCAAATATAAATATCTTCATTTCATAACCATTGTTACAATTATTTTTTTGTTATCTCTAATTTATATACATCATTTTTGAAAATAAATTCAATGTTTTGCAATGTGTTAATAATCTATAGTAGTTTATTGATGTGATGTAGTAAAGAATAATCTTATATTAGCATAGTAAAATTGAGAAGACTCTACTTCATTCGAATATATTAAACCATTAAAAATTTATAAAATCAAGGAAATTATGATAAACTCAATAGAATAAATAGAATATCATATGACAGGATTAATTTTCTGAATTATATCCATAAAAAGAGGAAAAAAAGAAAAGTGTGACATGCACACTTTTAAACTAATTTTTTGATTGAACGATTAATTTAATCGCTGTTCTTTCTTCTCCATTAATATCAATATCAGTGAAAGCTGGAATACAAACTAAATCGATACCAGATGGCGCCACATATCCTCTTGCAATTATTATTGCTTTTACTGCTTGATTTAATGCACCTGCCCCGATTGCTTGTAATTCAGCACCGCCTTGTTCACGGATTGTATTAGCAAGAGCACCAGCTACCGAATTGGGATTAGATTTTGCAGCAACTTTTAAAACTTCCACTTTAAAAGACCCCCTTTTTTTGGTTATAGTTAATAATTCAATAAGAAATTCTTTTTTCCTTTTTTTCAATCAATTTTTATGGACAATATTAATTTTTATTTTTTTCAATTAATATAAAACACAAAATTTCTACAAAAAATTAACTAAAACACAAAAAAAGCGTGATTTCTCACGCTTTTTATTATTTAGCATATTCAACTGCTCTTGTTTCTCTTATAACATTAATTTTAATTTGTCCTGGATATTCCAATTCATCTTCTATTTTCTTAGAAATTTCTCTTGCAAGTAATACCATTTCTTCATCACTTGTCTGGTCAGGAATAACCATGATTCTAATTTCTCTACCTGCTTGAATAGCAAAAGATTTATCGACACCTTTAAATTCATCAGCAATCTCTTCAAGACGTTGAAGTCTTTTAATATATGTTTCTAATGTTTCACGTCGTGCACCTGGTCTTGCAGCAGATATAGCATCAGCTGCTTGTACAATGACAGCAACTAGACTTGTAGGTTCTACATCACCGTGATGTGCTTCAACAGCATTTATAATCACTTCTGATTCTTTATATTTCCTACATAAGTCTGCACCTATGGAAACATGTGAACCTTCCATTTCATGGTCAACTGATTTACCAATATCATGTAATAAACCAGCACGTTTAGCTACTCTTACATCTACTCCGATTTCACCAGCAATTAATCCACTTAAATGAGATACTTCAATTGAATGTTTTAAAACACTCTGTCCATAACTTGTTCTAAATTTCATCTTACCTAACAATCTTGTTAATTCATGATGTAATCCATGAACACCTGTGTCGAAAGTAGCCATTTCACCTTCTTCACGAATAATATTCTCAACTTCTTTTCTAGCTTTTTCTACCATTTCTTCAATTCTTGCAGGATGGATTCTTCCATCAACAATTAATTTTTCTAGTGCAATTCTTGCAACTTCTCTTCTTATTGGATCAAATCCAGAAAGTATAACCGCTTCAGGCGTATCATCAATAATAAGATCTATTCCTGTTAAAGTCTCTAAGGTTCTAATGTTTCTTCCTTCTCGACCTATTATTCTTCCTTTCATCTCATCACTTGGGAGAGGTACTACTGATACAGTAGTTTCAGCCACATGATCAACTGCGCATTTCTGTATTACGTTTGCCAATATTTCTTTTGATTTCTTGTTAACCTCTTCTTTTGCTTTTACTTCCAATTCTTTAATTAAAATTGCTGTTTCATGTTTCACTTCGTTCTCAACAGATTTTAAAAGGTACTCTTTTGCTTGATTGGAGGTGAGGCCAGAAATTTTCTCTAACTCTTTGACATGTCTTTTCTGTAATTCAGATACTTCTGCTTTCATTTTTACTAATTGCTCTTCTCTAGATACTAACTGATTTTCTTTTCTTTCAAAGCTTTCAGCTTTTTTATCAAGAGATTCTTCTTTTTGAAGAAGTCGTCGCTCAAGGCGTTGTAATTCATTTCTTCGCTCTTTAACTTCTTTATCTAAATCACTTTTGATTTTATAAGTTTCTTCTTTAATCTCTAAACGACTTTCTCGTTTAATAGATTCAGCTTCTTTTATAGCATCATCAACAATTTTTCTAGCTTTTTGTTCAGCTGATCCATATTGAGATTCTGCTACTTTCTTTCTATAAGAAACACCAAGCTTAAAAGTTATTACTCCAACTACAACTGCAACGACAAGTATTAATATTACTAGTAATATTATATTTATAGTAACGTTCAAATGGTAACACCTCCTCATTATTTATTTTTCATTGTGCATGATGTTATTTTCCATAACATATAAATTTTATAACGTTTTAGATATTATGTCAAGTTTTAATAAAAACTCTTTTAAATAATATACATATTCCATAACTTTTTTTACATATTTATCATGTATTCATTAACTTTTTATTTTGTATAAATTGGTTAATTACTTTATTAATTAAACCGTAATTATAACCTTTTCTCATTAAATAACCTATCATTCTTCTTTTGATTATATTATCTATAGTACCTACATTTCTATATTTTTTATATAACAAATTATATGCAACCTCTTCTTCACATATTTCTGTATTTTCTGCCAATTCATTAAATATATCTTTAGATACTCCTTTTTTTATAAGTTCCATACTGATTCGTTTCAAACTTTTTCTTTCTTTGTTATAATTAATATATTTTTCTGTATATTGCCTATCGTTAATAAAATTGTATTCTTCTAAAAACGAAACAACTTTATTAACTATATATTCATTATAGCCTGTATCTTTCAATTTTCTTATAATTTCTTTTCTAGGCATATCTCTTCTTTGTAATAGTCTAAAAGCCCTACTCTTCGCTCTTGGATAAACATAGTCTTGATTTATTTTGTGTAATAATTCTTCTGATAAAGAATCATTTTCTTTTAATTTCAAATATTTCAGTTCTTTATAAGTGATAAAAAACATGTATTCGCCATCTATATAAATATCATAATAATTTTTAAATCTTTTATTCTGAAAAATATTTGTAATAATCATAAATATCCTTTCTTAGGACACATTAGTCATTATATATCTTTTATTTAAAAGAGGCTGTCTTATAATCTATTTTTTTGACTATCAATATGTAGATAACAACTATTTGTCTACTATATTGATATAAAAACGGATTATGAGAAGCCCCTTTTCACTACCATGATAATTTAACTTCTTAGATAAATTTAGTAAAACAAAACTAATTACTTTTTAGCCTTTTTAGAATCAGTCGTTTCTTTTTGTTTTTCTTTGTCTTTTTCTTTTTTGGAATCACTATTCTTATTGCCTTCATCTTGTACCCCATCTACTGGAATATCAAAATGTTTTCTTACTAAAGTATCTATCTCTTTTAATAACTCAGGATTATCACTTAAGTATTGCTTTGCATTTTCTCTACCTTGCCCTAATCTTATTTCATTATAAGAATACCATGCACCACTTTTATTAACAATATTTTCTTGAGTTGCTAAATCTAATGTATCACCTACTTTTGATATACCTTTTCCAAACATAATATCAAATTCAGCTGTTTTAAATGGTGGGGCTATCTTATTCTTAACAACTTTAACTCTGACTCTATTTCCAATGAATTCAGTACTTTGTTTTAATGTTTCAATTCTTCTAACATCAAGTCTAATAGATGAATAGAACTTAAGTGCTCTACCACCAGTTGTAGTTTCAGGACTCCCAAACATTACTCCTACTTTTTCACGTAACTGATTGATAAAGATAACAATACAATTTGATTTATTTATAGATCCTGTAAGTTTTCTTAATGCTTGAGACATAAGTCTTGCTTGAAGTCCTACATGAGAGTCTCCCATTTCTCCTTCAATTTCTGCTCTTGGCACAAGTGCAGCAACTGAGTCAATTATAACCATATCAATTGCACCTGAACGAACCATAGTTTCCGTAATCTCAAGTGCCTGTTCTCCATTATCTGGTTGTGATATATATAAATTATCAATATCCACACCTATTTTTTTTGCATAATCTGGATCTAATGCATGCTCAGCATCAACAAAACCTGCTATACCACCCTTTTTCTGTGCTTCTGCTACCATATGTAGTGCAACAGTTGTTTTACCACTAGATTCTGGTCCATAGACCTCCACAATTCTTCCTTTTGGTAGACCTCCAGCACCAAGTGCTATATCTAAACTAAGTGACCCTGTAGGAATAGTTTCAATGTTCATATTCTCCCTTGATTCACCTAACTTCATTATTGAACCTTTACCATATTGTTTCTCAATATTGGATATCGCCGCTTCTAATGCTCTTTTTTTATCTTCTTTCATATATGCCCTATTAACTAGGTTCCCCCTTTCAGATTAAAAAACCGAACTTATGTTCGTTTATAATTATAATATATAATTTATACCACGTCAATACATTTTTACAAATATTTCAATTTAGAATGTTTTATATTTCTTTTTACAGAAAAGTTTCCTATGTATTAATAATATTTTTGCTGAAAATGTTAAATCATAAAACTTTTCTATACTATAAATTAAGCCTATGGTTAATCATAAGCTTAATTTATATATATTGAACTTAATCATCTATACGCCCATTTCAATAAGTTCAATCTATTATTATTTAATTCTATTCCATAACATTATAAGACTTTCTACTACAGCTCTCGTTCTGATTTTTTGTCTATTACCATAAAAGATACATTTTTTGACAGTAGTAACACCATCATAACTTACACCTATATAAACAAGCCCTACTGGTTTATCTTCTGTACCTCCAGTTGGTCCTGCAATTCCTGTAATAGATATAGAAGCAGATGTATTACACTTTCTGATGAGTCCCTCAGCCATTTCTATAGCAGTTTCTTCACTTACCGCACCATATTTATCAAGTGTATCTTTACTAACTCCCAAATATTCCATTTTGGCTTCATTAGAGTAGGTAATAAAACCTTCCTTATATACATCAGATACTCCAGAGCAATTAATAATCCTACCACTTAGCAATCCACCAGTACATGATTCTGCCACAGATAGAGTAAGATTCTTGTTCTTAAGTATATCTACTATTGTTTCTTCTAGAGTTTTTTCATCATTAGTATAGATATATTCTGAAACATAATCAGCGACTTTATGTTCCATATCATCAATTAATTTGATAGCTTCAGATTCTTCATTCGTTTTAGCAGTTATCCTAAGATGAACTTCTCCATCTTTTGCATAAGGTGCAATCGTAGGATTAGTTTGCTTATCTATTAAATCTTGTAATATCTTTGCGACTGTACTTTCTCCTATACCACATAATTTTACAGTCCTTGAATAGATGACACCTTCATTCAATTTTTCTAATTCTTTTTTAACTCCATTTTCAAACATAGGTTTCATTTCACTAGGCGGACCAGGTAAAACGATAATTATATTCTTTTTGGTTTTGACAATAAATCCTGGAGCTGTTCCATTATCATTTTCAAGAACAATAGCACCTTCTGGTATATATGCCTGTTTCAAATTGTTTTCTGCCATATATATATCACGTTGTTTAAAGATATCAATTATCCTCTTTTTTGACTCTTCGTGTTCAATAAGAGGTAAATCCAATACTTTGGCAATAGTTTCTTTAGATAAATCATCAGTTGTAGGCCCCAACCCCCCAGTTGTGATAATGATGCTAGTCCTATTCATAGCATTTTTTAATGTTTCTTGTAATCTATCAACATTATCGCCTACAACTGATTGGTAGTAAACAGAGATTCCCATATCTGCTAATTGTCTTGATAAGTACCTTGCATTAGTGTTTAAAATATCTCCAAGTAATAATTCTGTTCCAATGGCTATTATTTCAGCAGTCATATGGTTTCATCCTTTCAGTATCCAATTAATCATAAATATATTTATTCATGAAATAAATTTATATTTTTTGTTATATAATCAAGCGCAGATATCACTGTAAACAATAAAGATGCGTATATAAGTATTTGTTCAACAACAACTATGCCTTCAAAATTAAAATTACATAGAATTACTATAATCATAATCATTGTAGTCATGGTTTTTATCTTTCCCCACCATCCTGCTGCAATAACAATACCTTTATTAGCAGCAACAAGGCGAACTCCACTGATAATGAATTCTCTACTGATTATTATTATAACAATCCATGCAGCTAATTCTTTAACTTCTACTAAATAAATGAGTGCTGAAGCTACTAATAATTTATCAGCAAGAGGGTCCATAAATTTTCCAAAATCTGTTACAAGGTTTCTTGATCTAGCTAAATATCCATCAAGAAAATCTGTTAAACTAGCAATAATAAATATTATAACACCTATTATATTGCCATATGGTGCTTCAATTATATATAGTGACAGTAAAAAAAATGGAATTAATATAACCCTAAACAAAGTTAACTTATTCGCTATATTCATTGATAATCTCTCCTATTAAATCATATTCATTAGATGAACTAACTCTAACATTAATTATATCTCCCGATATTAATTCGTAAGGACAACTTACGAATATCATCCCATCTACATCAGGAGCATCACGATAAGTCCTTCCACAATACACCCTATCCTCTGGCATATATCCTTCAATAATGACCGAATACGTTTTACCTATTAATTCTTCATTAATAGACTTAGATATTCCCTGTTGCAGAGCCATTATTTCATCTTTTCTAGCTTCTTTTGTATCCTCTTCTATTTGGTCCTCAAATAATGCAGCTGGTGTCCCTTCTTCTGGCGAATATGAGAAAACTCCTAAACGATCAAATCTAACATCTTGTACAAATTTTTTCATATCTTCAAATTGCTCTCTAGTCTCTCCAGGGAAACCTGTAATAAGTGTAGTTCTAAGGCAAATGTCTGGTATTGCTTTTCTAAGCTTTGATATTGCTTCATTAATCATTTCTTTTGTGCCTTTTCTTGCCATTCTTCTTAATATATCATTATTAGCATGTTGAATAGGCATATCTAAATAATTAAGAACTTTTTGTTCATCTCTAATTACTTCGACTAATTCGTCTGTTATTTCTTCTGGATAACAGTATAATAATCTAATCCATTCTATTCCATCCACTCTACACAATTGTCTAAGCAAAGTGGGTAACTTCTTTTCTCCATAAATATCAATACCATATTTTGTGGTATCTTGAGCTACTAGAATTAATTCTTTAATACCATTTTTAGCTAAGTATTCAGTCTCTTCAACAAGACTTTCTATTGTTCTGCTTTTTATCTTTCCTCTTATCTTAGGAATAATACAATATGTGCAATGATTATCGCATCCTTCTGCGATTTTAAGATAAGTAGAATATCCTCCTGAACTAATTACTCTGTTAATATAGTCTTCAGGAAGACGGTCATTATCCTCAAAGGCAATATATTTCTTATTATCAAGTACTGATTCAACTGCTTCAATTACTTTATCATAATTAGAAACTCCTAGAATAGCATCTATTTCAGGCATTTCTTTTATAAGTTCATCTTGATATCTCTGAGCAAGGCAGCCTGTTACAATCAAAGCTTTACATTTACCATTCTCTTTATACTGCCCCATCTCTATAATCGTACCAATACTCTCTTCTTTTGCATCTTGAATAAATCCACATGTATTAACAACTATAACATCTGCTTCTGTTTCATCATTTATTAATGTATATCCTTTATCTCTTAATAATCCTAACATTACTTCACTATCCACAAGATTTTTATCGCAACCAAGTGAAATAAATGAAATTTTTATGTTCAATAAGAACACTCCTTTGTTTTCAAGTTATATAATCTGTGCCATAGAAGATAACTATTATTTTATCATACTTTTTGCTGATTTTACGCAATTACTCATAAGCATCGCTATCGTCATAGGACCAACACCACCTGGCACAGGTGTTATTGCACCTGCAATAGCTGAACATTCGTCATATTTAACATCGCCACATAGTTTGCCGTTATCAAGTCTATTCATTCCTACATCAATAACTGTAGCACCTTCTTTTACAAATTCTTTTGTAACAAAGTTAGCTCTACCTATTGCAACAACTAGAATATCAGCATTTTTACATATTTCTTTAATATTTTTAGTTCTAGAATGACATATTGTTACAGTACCATTTTCTTTTAATAATAACATAGATACTGGTTTACCAACAATATTACTTCTACCTATAACTACACAAGTTTTTCCTTCTATCTCTATATTATACCTCTTAATCAGCTCTATAATACCTGCTGGGGTACATGAAACAAAACCATCTCTACCTATACTAAGATTCCCTACACTGTACGGATGGAAACCATCTACATCTTTAGATGGATCTATAGCTAGAAGAATTTTTTCTTCATCAATATGTTTAGGTAATGGTAGCTGTACTAAAATCCCATGTACATCATCTCTACTATTTAATTCACTAATTAACTCAAGAAGTGCTTCTTCAGTAGTTTTTTCATCTAGTTCATAAGATAAAGATCTCATTCCAACGTATTCACAAGCTTTTTTCTTATGCTTTACATAAACTTGTGAAGCAGGGTCTTTACCAACTAAAACAACTGCAAGAGTAGGTTCTACACCCCTATTTTTCAATTCTTTTATTTCAACAATAAGCTCATCCTTAATATCTTTAGATGTTTTCTTTCCATCAATTATGACAGTATTCATTAGTGATTCCTCCTTATTTATCTTATAGGAAAATCCTACATAAAACGAGGCATAGCCTCTTTTCTTGTCTAGAATAATCCGCTTATCTTTCCAGTCTCATCTACATCAATATTTTCTGCCGCTGGTTTTTTAGGTAATCCTGGCATAGTCATAACATTTCCAGTTATAGCTACTATAAATCCTGCTCCAGCTGATATATTTACTTCTCTAACAGTAATATCAAAACCTTCTGGTCTACCTAATAACTTAGCATTATCAGAAAATGAATATTGTGTTTTAGCTATACAAACAGGTAATTTATCAAGTCCCATATCAATAATTTTTTTGATGGATTTTTTTGCTTTTGGTGTGTAATTAACACCATCTGCTCCATATATTTTAGTAGCTACACACATGATTTTATCTTCTATACTATCATTTTCATCATATAAAGGTGTAAAATTACTTTGTTTTGTTTCTAGAGTCTCTAGAACTTTCTGGGCTAATTCTATACCGCCTTTACCACCTTTTTCCCATACCTCTGAGATAGCGAATTCACATCCCATTGCTTCACATTTTTCTTTTACTAACGATATTTCTTCATCAGAATCTGTAACAAAAGAATTAAGGGTTACAACAATAGGTACATTATATTGTTGAAGATTTTCTATATGCTTTTCTAGATTAACAAAACCCTTTTCTACTGCCAAGGCATTAGCAGTCCCAAGCTCTTGTTTACTTATTCCACCATTATACTTTAGAGCTCTTATAGTTGCTACAATAACGATAGCATCAGGTTTTAGATTGCCTTTTCTACATTTAATGTCTAAGAATTTTTCAGCACCTAGATCAGCACCAAATCCAGCTTCTGTAATAACAATATCACCAAGCTTTAATGCAAGTTTTGTTGCTCTAATACTATTACAACCATGAGCAATATTCGCAAAAGGTCCACCATGCATAAGAGCTGGTGTATTTTCTAATGTCTGAACAAGATTAGGTTTTATAGCATCTTTTAATAATGCAGTCATAGCTCCTTGTGCATTTAAATCACCAGCAGTTACTGGAGCGCCATTATATGTATAGGCAACTACAATTCTACTTAATCTATTCTTAAGGTCTTCCAAATCACTAGCTAGACATAAAATAGCCATTACTTCTGATGCAACAGTAATCATGAATCCATCTTCTCTCGGAACTCCCTGCATCTTACCACCTAGACCAACAACAATACTTCTAAGAGCTCTATCATTCATATCAACAACTCTTTTCCATACTATCTGTCTTGGATCAATACCTAAAGTATTACCTTGCTGCAAATGATTATCAAGCATTGCTGACAATAAATTATGAGTGATACTAACTGCGTGTATGTCACCAGTAAAATGTAAATTTATATCTTCCATAGGTACAACTTGTGCATAACCACCGCCAGCAGCACCGCCTTTTATGCCCATACAAGGACCTAATGAAGGCTCTCTAAGTGCGATAATAGCATTTTTGCCTAATTCTCCCATTGCTTGGCCAAGTCCTACTGTTGTTGTAGTTTTACCTTCACCAGCTGGTGTTGGATTTATAGCTGTGACAAGTACAAGTTTTCCATCTTCATTATTTTCTACTTTCTTATATAACTCATCAGTTACTTTAGCTTTATATTTACCATAAAATTCAATGTCATCTTCTGTCATACCTAATTTTCTAGCTATTACACTAATAGGTTCCATTGTAGCTTCATTAGCTATTTGAATATCTGTTTTCATTTTCATTTCTCCTTCTAATAAAAATTAGTCATTATTAAAGTAAATATTTATAACTTTTAGTTACTACCCGTCTTCTGATGTTGCAGATACTTGATTTTTCATTTCTTCATATTCCGCTTTAGTTATTAAAACTTTTCTAGGTTTACTTCCTTCCTCACCACCTACAATACCTGAATCATGTAATTGGTCAACAATTCTAGCAGCTCTATTATAACCAACTCTAAATCGTCTTTGTATCATTGATGCGGAGGCTTTCTGCTTTTCAATAACTAATTCTAATGCTTCATTATAATAGTCATCTTTATCGTCTTGTTTACCAAGAACAGCTTTATCAGCTGATATCTGACTTATAATCTTATCATTATAAATTGTTTTCCTGCTTTCTTTCAAGAACTCTACAATATATTCAACTTCTTTATCAGATATAAATGCTCCTTGTACTCTTAAAGGTTTTTGTATTCCTACTGGATAAAAGAGCATATCACCTTTACCTAAAAGTTTTTCTGCACCATTCATATCAATAATAGTCCTTGAATCAGTACCTGAAGATACTGAAAAAGCTATTCTTGATGGTATATTGGCTTTAATTAGTCCTGTAATGACATCTACAGAAGGTCTTTGTGTAGCAATAATCAAATGTATACCTGCTGCTCTTGCCATCTGAGCCAATCTACAAATTGCATCTTCTACATCATTTGGAGCAACCATCATCAAATCCGCTAATTCATCAACTATAATTATGATATGAGGTAGTTTTGTTCCTTCACCATTTTTGACTACAAGTTTATTATAACCTTTTACATCTCTTACATTCGATGCAGCAAACAATTTATATCTATCTGACATTTCACTTACTGCCCAGTTAAGTGCACCTGCTGCTTTCTTAGGATCTGTTACAACAGGTATTAATAAATGTGGAATGCCATTGTAAACACTAAGTTCAACAACTTTTGGATCAATCATTACTAATTTCACTTGTTCTGGAGTTGATTTATAGATAATACTTGTAATTAAAGTATTTATACATACACTTTTACCAGAACCAGTTGCACCAGCTATTAACATATGAGGCATACGTCCGATATCAGCAACGATTACTTTACCAGCTATATCTTTACCAAGGGCAAATGCAACACTGGAAGGGAATTGCTTAAAATCTTCTGTATCTATAACTTCTCGTAAATATACTGAGCTAACTTCCTTATTTGGTACTTCTATACCAACTGCTGATTTACCAGGAATTGGCGCTTCAATTCTTATACCAGACGCTGCAAGATTTAATGCGATATCATCTGCCAAAGATACTATTTTACTCACTTTTACACCTTGTTCAGGTTGCAACTCATATCTAGTTACTGTTGGACCACAACTAACATTAAGTACTTTAGCTCTAACGCCAAAACTTTCAAGAGTTTTCTCTAGCTTATCAGCGTTTTTCAGTATAGCACTTTTAGAACCTTTGTTACCGCCTAAAGGGTTTTTCTTCAATAAATCAATAGGTGGGAATTTATATTCTATATTCTCCGGTTTTTCTTTCAATGTTTCTTCTTTGATAATTTCTTCTGTTGGTTGTATTACCTCTGTCGGTTTTGTTTTCTTAGCTTCTTCTTTTGGTGGAACATATTTTTCTTCAACCTTCTTATGTACTACTTCTACTTCTTTTTCTTCTTCCAAAAAATTCTCAATAGGCTTATCATCAATATTAAGTGATACCTTGCTAAGGAAACTAATCTTGTCTTTATTATTTTCTGTTTCCTCTTCACCTTCATCATTATCCCTGTACTCTTCAATCATACTTTCTCTAGCTTCTCTAGATTTCTCAATTGCATTTTTACTACTATCTTTTAATTTTAGTCCTATATTCTTGATGAATTTGAATAATGATTTTTGTGATAGTAATATAACAAGAATTATACTTATTAATATAAGTAGTATATAAGTACCTATCTTGCCAATAAATAAAATAAGTAAATCGCCAAATAATCCACCTAAATATCCCCCAGCCACTCTAGTTGTAGATAATTTATAATAATTTGCCAGCGCTGGGAAAAAAGCTTCTAAGCCGCTAACTTTTAAAACCTGAGTTCCTTTTATATATATAACATGTGAAAATATGGATATTATCAATAATAAAATACAACCTAGATAAATTCGATTATTTAGTAATTTATTTCCTTTATTAAATATCTTAAAAAATGAAGCCATAAGTATTATTATTGGTATTAAGTATGCACTCACTCCAAATAATCCAAAGAACAGATTGTTGATAATTCTTCCCAATGCTCCTGCTTTATTAAAATAAACACTAACAAACATGAGTAATGAAAAAGAAAAAAATGTTAAAGCTATTATTTCATATTTTATATCATTTGAGATTATATCTTCGTCTTTTTTCTTTGTTGTTGATTTTTTAGTTGTAGTTTTTTTCTTAGGTGATTTAGTAGTCGTTTTCTTCTTAGGTGCCATATCACTACCCCCTCTTCTTTATGTTTATTTGTATACAAACTCCTAAATATTATTATGTATTCAATTGAACTTATCTATATAACAAAATGTGAAATAATAATTATTAAACCAACGCCAAAACAATAATACGCAAAATAATGCAACTTGTTGTCTTTAATTAACTTGATTAAAAATTTGATACAGAAATATCCAACAAAAGCAGATACAGCCATTCCTACCACATAAGGTGCTGTTATAACAGTAGAAAGTGTATCTCCCTTTAAGTCTCTTAATTGTAATATCATTGCTCCAATCACTGCTGGTAAAGACATCAAAAAAGAAAACTTCACAGCAAATTCTCTACTGAGCCCTCTAAGTAAACCAGCAACAATGGTAGAACCAGAACGTGATATACCTGGAAGCCCAGCAAACCCTTGGAAAGTACCTATTATAATAGCATCTTTATAAGAAGTTTTACCTTCTTTTTTAGTACCCGATTTTAATTTTATGGTTGAATATAGTAAAAATCCTGTAACTATCAAACAGATTCCTGGTACTAATAATATATCAAAAGATTCAATGATCTTTTTCTCTAATATCAGTCCAATAATTGCTGTTGGTATACTTGCTACAATGATAAGCATAACAAATTTCTTATTATCATTGTTAATAATTGGTGGAACTTTTTTATTATTCTTATAAATCAAATTCCCTAAGTTAATAATTATGTATTTGAATAAGCAACCTATTAATTCTAACCCACTAACTATTAAAACAATTATATCTTTATAATACACTGCTATAATTGCTATAAGTGTTCCTATATGTAATAAAACCTCAAATAGAATGTTATCAAGTTGCAAGCCTAATATATGTCTTGAGATAGCCAAATGACCCGAGCTACTGATAGGTAGAAATTCAGTTAACCCTTGAACAATTCCCATTAGAATTGCCTCAAAAAATGACATAAAAATCCCCCTCATATCTATGCATGTTATATTTTAACCCTTTTAACACATTATTTCAACCATGAATAAGACACAGCTACATTTTTAATTCACTACCAGGACTTAGTTCTTTATTAAGATATACTTTTAAATCAGTAGATATGACTCTTTTCACAATATATTTGTCATCTTTTTTATATACTTGAACGGTATTACCTTCAAAAGACACTTCTTCATATTTATAATCATCTTCCGTAGTAGGGAATAATTGTTCATAAGGTATTAAAGAATAATACATCAAGACTCACCTTCTTTATTATTTTCGCTTTGGTTTTCGCTTTTATACTCTTCTATCATGTCATATAATTTTTTAATTGCTTTGTCAATACCTCCTAATTCATCAATTATACCTTCTTCTACAGCTTCTTCTCCAACAATTATTGTTCCAACATCTTTAGCTAATTTCCCAGTATCAAGCATAAGTCTTTTAAATCTTTCTCTACTTATATTTGAATTTCTAGTAATGAAATCTACTATTCTATCCTGCATCTTATCAAAATATTCAAAAGTCTGGGGAATCCCGATTACTGTTCCACTCATTCTTACAGGATGTATAGTCATTGTTGAACTTGGTACTATAAAAGAGTATTTAGTTGATACAGCAAGTGGTACACCAATAGAATGGCCTCCGCCAAGTACTATAGAAACCGTAGGTTTACTAAGAGAAGCTATCATTTCTGCTATAGCTAATCCAGCTTCTACATCTCCTCCGACTGTATTAAGAAGTAATAACAAACCATCAATACTGTCACTTTCTTCAATAGATGCAAGTTGTGGCAATACATGTTCATATTTAGTTGTTTTATTTTGCTGAGGTAAACAAACATGTCCCTCTACTTGACCAATAATAGTTAAACAATGTATTCTATCATCTTCTTTATCAATTGTAACTTGTCCATATTCCTTAACTTCTTGTGGATCAGCTTTTTCATCATTTTTATTTTGTTCATTAGTCTTTATATTTTTATCCATTCTATTTCGCCCTTCGATATTTTTATATTTGTACATATATTATGCGAATAAATATAAAATTTCATTCATACTATTTTAGGCGAATTTATATATTGAACTTAACGTATCATTTTTTCATCATTAAGTTCAATATATCAATCAAAATAATTAACTTAATTATCCAAGCATAAATTCTTTATGAAGAGCTTCGGTTGCCATTACTAAATCTTTTTCTTTTATCAGACAAGCTATGGTTGATAATGAATCAGCTGTTTGTAATATCTCAACTGATGATTTACTTAAACAACGAATAATTTTTGCCATTACTCCTGGAACACCGGTTATTTTTTCTCCAACAACTGTAACTTTGCAACAATCATCAATAAATGTATACGGTGCATTGTATCTTTCAATCAGCTTTATAACTTTCTCTTTACATATGTCATCTATTGTAAATACTTTTCTTTCAGGAAAAATATTAATAATATCAATACTTACATTTTCTTTAGCAAGCTCTGTGAAGAAATTTTCATCATCAATTTCTCCGTGGATAGAAAACTGAATTATATTAGTCTTATGAGCGATACTAGTTATTAACTTATCTTCAATAGTTTTCTTTCTATCAATACCAATATGTCTATTAATACTTGTTCCTCTTGAATTATTAAATGTATTCTTGATAATTAATGGTATTCCTGCTCTTCTTGCAACTTCAACAGCTATTGGATGTATAACTTTTGCTCCACTTCCAGCCATTTGAAAAACTTCATTATAACTTATCTCATCAATTATTTTTGCACTTTTACATATTCTAGGATCAGCAGTCATTATACCATCAACATCTGTATATATTTCTATTTCACTAGCTTTCAATGCTTCTCCAAGTAAAGAGGCTGTTGTATCACTTCCTCCTCTTCCAAAAGTTGTCACATTATTATCTCTTGTAGCACCTTGGAATCCAGCTACAACAGGAACTTTACCTTCGTTTAATAATTTCATTAAATGTTCTGTATTAATATCAATAACATTAGCGTTATTATAAGTATCATCAGTAAGTATACCTGCACCACCACCAGTCAATGCACATGCATCTATTCCACTTTCAAGTAATGTGTTAGTTATGACAAGAGAAGATATTGTTTCACCAACTGACATAAGCAAATCTATTTCTTTTGAAGATAATTTTGTGTTCTTATAATTTACTAAATGAAGTAGTGAATCAGTAGCATATGGTGCACCTAATCTACCAATAGCTGATACAACTACTACAACATTATCATATATTTTTTTTGCTTCTTTGATCTTATCAATAACATTTTTTCTTGTTTCTTCTGTAGCCATAGATGTACCGCCGAATTTTTGAATCAATATTTCCATATATTCACCCCATAATTAATATTTCAAGGATTTTTATATTGATTATAGCATCCTTGAAATTATCTTTTTCTTCTATATCTTTTAACTAAATATACCATATACTCGCTATTTTGAAAAGGATTTTGTCTACTAATACTGTATAAGTACAGGTTGTTTTTGCTTTCCTTTGAACGCCTCAAGAACTGTATCATAAATCAAATCCATCTTAGCTACTAATGAATTTTTCTTAGTTACATGATTATCTTGCCCAAATGGTACAAAATAAATATTTCTCGTATTCATTAGGGTCCCGAAATTTTTAAGATTAAGTGCCAATCCATCATTGGTAGCTATAGCAATAACTACAGGTTGACAATTCCTAAGAGTTGCCTTCATAGCCATTAATACTCCTGTATCAGTAATTGCATTAGATAACTTCCCTAACGTATTACCAGTACATGGTGCAACAACTAACATATCATAAAGTCTTTTAGGACCGATTGGTTCTGTTTCCTCAATTTTAGTTTGAACTTTATGTCCAGTCAATTCTTCAAGCTTCTCAACAAAATCTTGTGCCTTACCGAACCTTGTATCAATTGAATAAGCGTTACTTGACATTATTGGAAATATTTCAGCGCCATTATCTATCAATTGTTTCATTGGCTCAAATACTCTAGCTATAGTACAGAATGATCCACATAAAGCGAAACCTATTTTTTTACCTTCTAATTCTTTCAAATCACCTACTCCTTTCCTAATTTATAGTTTCCTCCCATATATCTCTTTTTCAATAACACCACTAATAATCTCAGCTGCTGTTTTTGGTGAATATTTCCCAGGTATTCCTCGAGCATTTATGAATTTATTCACATTATTTTCATAGATATTTGCAATATCTATAAAAATATAATCATCAAGTTTTTTTGATAAATTAATATCAATAAGTGCTACAGGAATTGTGTTAATTACATAGTTAAATTTCTCTAGATCAATAATAAAATTACTATCATCTAGAAAATCTCTAGTTAAATAATCTACTCTTAACAATTTATTATCCTGTATTTTAACTGTTTTCAATTTATTTATTGTAGCTATTATTAATTCTTCATTATTGGTAGAAGCCACATATACATCCATATTCAGTTTTTTTGCTAAGTCTGTTATTGCCATACCACATCTTCCATAACCTAATACTAGACACTTATTATTGGCAAGAGTGATTCCTACATTTTCTATCATCATACTAAGCACGCCTTCTGCTGTAGGTATTGAATTAAGTATTGCAAACTCATCTTCAGCTACAATATCAAATAAGTGAATATTATTATCTTCTGCATATGCTATTACCTCTTTTGTATATGGGCCCGAAAAAATATATTGCTCTGAAGTAATTAGATTGAATAAATCTTTGTATAATATTTTTTGTTTAGAATTAGCAGCAAATATGTGTTTTTTATCCTTAGAAAAAGGTATTGGACAAATTATAAAACATGCATCTTTTACTGCTTCTTCTAAAGATGATGCTCGATGTACATTAATAGATAACTCCTTATGCTCGTTGCCAAAAATAAAAACTTGATTGTTCTTAGAAAATATGTTTGATAGATATACCTGTCTTAAGTCTCCACCAATTACTGCTATTTTGTTTTTCATATATTATCATCACTAACTATCGTACTTTAATAATAAAATATGTTTTTTACAGGCTATATGTGACCGCAGAAAACCAAATTTGCATGTACTATACGTAAATATATAATTAATAGACAATGTACCCATTGAATTAACCTCACATATATTGTATTAACTATTGTATAAGATGGGATTCTATATATAAATATTAAAAAGAGATTTCATAATGTAAAATAATTTTAACTGTTGCTTAAACGGTTTAAGGGAATTAGGTGATTTTATAAAAAGATATTCCATAATAGAAAATAAAGAATTCAAATTTCGTGAGATAAAGCGTAAAGATTACAATTTAATAAAAAAATGGTATAAAAATAGTAATGAAACTGTTTCGCTTTCCAATAATTCGACAAATAGAATCAGCGCTAAAAAATGGTATAAAAACTACAAGAATGAATGTGAATCACTTATTTATATAATTGAAGAAAAAAATACTTATTGTATGCCTATAGGTACTGTAGTACTTCGTATGATAGATGATGATAATATAGAATTTGGTGGGTATATTATTGGTGAGAAAGATGCAAAAAATAAAGGTTACGGTATAAAAGTAATGAAACTGGTACAAATAATTATATTTAATAAGTTAGGTTGTAGATATTCCTATCTAACAGTTGATTGCAGTAATAGACCAGCTGTTGAAACATATGTTAAATGTGGGTATAAGATAAATTCTTTCATAGAAAAAAATGATCAAGATATGTATATCATGAGAGCAGTCAACAGAGAATCTGCTTCATGAACTTCAGTAAGATAGACTCTATTTAGCGCTAAATAAAGTCTATCTTATTAAATCTACATCTTACCAAACCCAAACCCCGATTCTTGGTTAAATAATATATTACTTTTATTATATGATATTCCACCTTTTATTGGGTTCTCACTACATAATAGAGGCACATCCAAATCTACCTCCATAATATTTTCTTTTGCAGCAGCTAGATGAGCCGCTGCAGTAACTCCTATATTACTTTCCATCATTGAACCAATCATACATTTCATATCAACTATTTCTGCCAAAGAAATAATTTTAAGAGCATTATATATACCCCCTGTTTTCATTAGCTTAATATTTATTATGTCAGCAGCCCTTTTATTAATGATAGTCATAGCATCTATAGGAGAAAAAACACTTTCATCTGCTAATATAGGTATATTAACGTTATCAGTGACATACTTTAATCCATCTATATCTTTTGCGTAAACTGGTTGTTCCATAAGATAAATATCGATATCCTTTTGTTCCATTCTTTTTATAATATAGACTGCCTCTTTTGGCGTATATCCTTGATTAGCATCAACCTTAATATTAATTTCATTTCCTACAGCTTTTCTAATGGCTTGCATTCTTTTGATATCCAATTGGGAATCTTTACCAACTTTTACTTTTAGATATGTAAATCCCTGGTTAACAGCTTCTAAACTATCGGCTGCCATTTCATCAGGAGAGTTTAGACTTATAGTGATATCAGTAGTTAACTTATTCCTATAACCACCTAATAGCTTATATACTGGAGCATTATATAATTTTCCATACAAATCATATAATGCTATATCTATAGCGGCTTTTGCACTCGTATTACCAACTATACAATTATTCAGAGTCACCATTATTTCTTCAAAATTACTTATATCTTTTCCCAAAAGAAATGGTTTAATATATTCTATTGCACCAATGATTGAATTCTCGGTGTCCCCTGTAATTACAGCAGTCGGTGATGCAGAACCATAACCTCTACCCTCTTTGGTAATAATCTCCACAACAATGGCTTCTATATGATCTAAAGTTCTAAGCGCAGTTTTAAAAGTTTTTTTTAATCCTATAGATAACCTGTTTGTTCTAATATCTAATATTTTCAATCAATTCCCCCATAACTAATTATTATTAATAATCAATTGACACTTATCAGCATCCAAGTAGGTATCTAATCCAACTGGTAATGTTATCATAGGTACACAATGTCCAGCTTTCAAGTTAAAAATAGTAGGTTTGTTAAGTTGTTTTATGATATCTTCAAATACTTCATCTAGGCTTTGGCTATCTTCATTTTCAAGTGGTATACAATCTTTAAAATCTCCTAAAACAACACCTTCTGCATCTCTTAATTTTCCAGCATTTTTTAATTGTGTGAGTGAACGATCCACTACATAAGGTCTTTCTCCAACTTCTTCAATAAAAAGTATTTTACCTCTTGTATCAATTTCATAAGGTGTACCTAGCGTTGATACAATCAGTGATAAATTACCCCCTATCAACTTACCTTTTACAGTACCAGAACACATAGATTTTATAGGAATACCAGGAGGATTTTTAATATTTAGTTTACCTTTTGTTCCTAAGCATGAGAAAAAACTTTTTTTAGTAAAATCATCCATTCCATCTAGCATATCTACGCCTGCCATGGGTCCATGATAAGTAACCATCTTACATATTTGATTAATAGCTATATGTAAAGCAGTTATATCACTATAACCAACAAAAACTTTTGGATGTTTTTTTATGGATTTGTAATTAATCAAGTCAAGTATTCTAGTTGTCCCATAACCACCTCGTAAACATATAATACCTTTTATCTTATCATCTAAAAACATATTATTGACATCTTTAGCCCTTAATTCATCTTCACCAGCCAAATATCCATTTTTGCTATAACAACTATCACCCATTTTTACTCCAAACCCAAGTTCTTCTAATTTTCTTTTAGCCAAATTAACATTATTAAGGGTTGTAGGACTTCCAGGAGCAATAACTCCAATGACATCTCCAGTTTTTAGATTGCTTGGTCTAATAATTTTAACCACCCCTCAAATCTATTTAATAATTGAACTCAATGCATTATATTACTATATAAGTTGAATTATTCATTTAATATGGTAACACTAATTTACCCATGCTAATTCCTTTATTAGCACCTGTTGCTGAAGGTAAATTATTATTATTACCGTGTAAGAATTCATTTCCAAGTACTGCAAATTCAATGGCTTCTTTTGCATCTGATGAATATCCCCACTGGTCCATTATTGTTACCTCTTGTTTAAGTCCATCTTTCAAACCTTTCATAATAGTGTTATTGTAGACACCTCCACCACTAACAATTACCTCATCTATATTATGATGAACATCAATATAATTATTGAAATGCATTATTATTGACCTAGTAGTATAAGCTGTTATTGTTGCAACAATATCTTCAAATCCCAAATTTCTAGAAATACCCTCATTATATAGATTCTGTGCTAATTCAAATGTATATTGTTCTCTACCTGTACTCTTAGGTGGTAATTTAGTTAAAAAACTATCATTATTTATAATAGCATCCAACCAATTATTACAGACTTCTCCTTTAGAAGAAAAATCACCATTGGCATCATATGTATTTTTATTATTAGTTCCTATAGAGACTACAGCATCTATTAGCATATTACCTGGTCCCATATCAAAAGCAACTACTTCTTCTGGGTTTGCATCAGCTTCTATTAGAGATACATTACTGATACCACCTATATTTATTAATGCTCGACCTTTAGTTTTATTATTAAATAGTAGATAATCTACGAATGGAACTAATGGGGCTCCTTGCCCACCAACAGCCATATCACTTGGACGAAAATCTCCTACTGTAATTAGACCTGTTCTATTTGCTATAACAGCTAATTCTCCAATTTGTAATGTAGCAAAATATTCAGGACTATGATAAATTGTTTGACCATGAGAACTAATGAAGTCAATATTAGATTTGTCAATTTTTGCTTTACTAATAACTTGTATAGCAGCATCTGCCATTTTCTCACCTAGATATACATTCATCTTACATATATTTTCAACGGTTGAGGTCTTATTGGCACATATATCAAGTATTTTGTTTCTCTCTTCTATATTAAAATTAAGTGTGTCAAATGCTAAAAGTTTTACCTTAGTTTCTATTGAAGATTTTTCAATCTCCACAAGAGCAGCGTCCACACCATCAAGTGAAGTTCCTGACATTAATCCTATAGCAATTTTTTTATCTTTATTAATTATTTTTTGTAGTTTATCTATCAAAGTCACCATTCCTTTAGCTTAATATAGTATTAATCTTTTATAATTAAGAAATATAATTTCATATATATGGTATCATATATAAAATTATATTTCAACTTATATACTGGCAAATTCAAATAAATTATAATATAATAAAGTTATATTACTTTTTAGGACATACTAATATCGAGGTGAGATTTATGGCAGAGTTAAAAACTAAAATTAACGATAGTAATCCTATGGAATATTTATTGCAAGTAGAAAATAAGAAGCGAAGAGAAGATAGTATAGAATTGTTAGAAATCATGAAAAACATAACAAATGAAGAACCAAAAATGTGGGGACCCAGTATTATTGGATTCGGTAAAATGGAATACAAAAACACTTCTGGAACTCATGATTGGATGATGATAGGTTTTTCCCCTAGAAAACAAAATCTAACTATATACATCATGAATGGATTCACAATGTATGAAGATCTTCTAGCCCAATTAGGAAAACATAAATTAGGAAAATCTTGTTTATACATCAGTAGACTAGAAGATATTAATATTGATGTTTTAAAAGAATTAATAACTAATTCTATTGAATATATTAAGAGTAAAAAACCTATTAATTACTCTTAAATAAATAATCTAAATCTTTATTGACATTGTCCCTTTCAAAAATAATATTTCTGTACACTATATTGTTGTCTTGAATGCTAAATATAACAATAGCTTTAGCATTCATTGATGGTATAGGGTTCATTGTCATGCCAACATTATCAAATTGAATAGTAATTACAAGTTCATTGATGTCATTATTATCTATATCCATTATATGAGTCTGTCTAGAAACACAAATTAAGTTATCTGAAGTGTTTTTATAGAAGTCTTCATCAATAATTATTCCTTCTTCTTCTAATTGTTTCTTTAATCTTTTCACCTCTTTTATTTCATCTTGAGTTAATTTAATTTGATATTTCTGGTTAAAGGATGGAAAGTTAATATACAGTAATTTCTTATTTACATCAATATAGTCTACATCACAATCAATACTATCAGTGGACCATATATCTACTAGTTGTTCATTTTCATATTTATAAAGATATTGATTTATTAATTCATCAGTTTGATCATATGAATGTCTTGTAATTGAGATTAAATCTTTATTATCAACATTGGTAAGCTCATATTTTACTGGATTATACTCACTAAATAAATCATTTTCACTAAAATAATCATCAATAAGTACTTCCGAGTTATTTACTTGCAATCTAACATCACCATCATAAAATAAAACCGCTTCATCCATACTATTTTGCAACTGTATCTTATCTAATATTGTTTCTTTGAATGAATTATACATTGGTTTACCGTTTATTATTTTTATAATGTAATTATTCCATCTATCAGGTAATGGAGACGTGTATAATTCTTCACTATCTTCAAACCAAAACGAACCACATTCTTGATTCATATGAATATCTTTGAATCCATCATATCTCAATATCACATCGTAATTATCAATATTGCAATCTCTCCAAATAGAATCACCATGTCTAGAAATCAGTTCTATAACCTTATTAGAGAACTCTTCTGAAGCAGGAATGAACTCACTGTTGTCTTGGCTTATTGTAAGTTTCACACTTTCATTGTTTAACAAATCCTCTATATTAATATTTAACATATTATTTTCCGTATTTTCAACATCTAGTAATTTATCTTCATTTGTACCATTATCTACTTGTGCTATACCACCTTTTTCTTCATTACTATTATGACATCCAACTAGTACTAAAAATGCTAAACAAGTTACTATGATTAATTTCTTCATATATTTTTTCCTCTTTCTTTACATGTATTATGCTTTAATCTATTTGGTACATAACTTATTAATTGTTCTATTCTTTCTTGGCTAATATTAAGGATAGAAAATTACGGTCTCCATCAAAAATTATTTCGTCACTCTCTTCTACTTCAAAATGGTTGCTAACTATATCTAATAACTCATCTTTTGTATAAGAAGCAAAAAATCTTTTGGGTACATATATATCTTCCTCATATATGCCTTCTGTTGACACTCCACCATACATACCTAAATAAAATATACCGTTTTTCTTTAGTATTCTCTTAACTTCACCTAAAACAATATTAATGTCTTTTTTAGGTACATGTAATAACGTATTCATAGACCAAACAAGGTTGAATTGTTCTGTCTCAAAACTTAAGTTATAGAAATCCATTACCTCTCCTTTTAGATTTTTCGACCGACATATATAAATCATATTTTTTGAAATGTCGATACAATAAACATCCAATCCTTTTTTAGTGAAATACTCTGCAAATGTTCCTGAACCAGCACCAAGGTCAAGTAATTCCATATGATTATCATTCACATATGATAAGAATTTATTTACTTCATTTTGCTTCCAACCAGGAATTACAGTACTTCTTAGTTTGGCATTTTTATCATAACTTTCTTTTATTATTTTTTTAATATTATTATCCATAAAACCTATTTTTCACCCCTAAGAATTTTTATAAAATCTCTTTCTGGACCAACGACACTATCTTTATTAAGCCATTTTACATTAACCGAATCCGGAGTAATAAGCCATGATTTTGATTTTCCGTTATCCTTTATTACAATAATATGGTTATAAGCAAATGCTAAGTCATAATACTCTTTAATAACTAATTTGTTAAAAGTCAGTTTAACTTCTGGATCATTACATAATGAAAATCCGATTAAATCGCCGTTTATATCTATTCCTATACCTACAGTGAAAAATAATGCAGAAGAGTCCCATAATCTAGTCATTTGAGGTATATTATTTATTTTTATGGGTAATTCTCTATCATTTTGAGTAGTTTCTAAATAAAAATATATTTCACCAATATCAAATACTTCACCCTGATTATCAAGTACTAGCGAATCATCATCACTTGAAACCAATTGTTTAATGTTATCCATTATAAAATTAAGTTGTATATTATCTTTTTCATCTTTACTTTTAATATCAAACCAATAAACACTATCGTTATCTTTTAAAACGAAACCATATCCTATATCTTTAATATTTTGAAATAATGGTCTAGCTTCTTGAAGTTTTGACAATGCTAATTCTTTTTTCTTTTCATATGTATAGATGTACCAACAAACTCCTTTATTGTCTAATATCAAAATATACTCACTATATCTGATTATTTTAATAACTTCTGTGGGTTTAACTTCAGTAGGTAAAAATCCTAATTTATGTTCAATAAATGTTGGTTCTATGAAACCATCACGTTCCCAGCTCCATATACTTCCATCCCCTCGTAAGCATGCTTTGTCATCTATAAGCATTCCATTAATCATTCCTGGTATTAGAACAGGTTCCATCCATTGATACCCTCCTGCTCTAGATAATGTATTCATATACCATACTTTTCCTTCCTTATCTAGTACAGTTGATTTCTTGAACTGTTTTACTGGCAAAGGAAGCACTTCATATCGTTGATTTGAATTATTATTAAATAGAATATCACCTTTTTGGTTCAATACCAAACATCCATTATAATAAGTATCATCTGCTTCAATAATAGTATTATTTTCCTCTAATTTTGTCAAATCCAAATCCCAAATATTATAATAATCCAATTCATTACTTTTTATCTTCTTATTAATCACTGGTTTATTAATTGAATACTCATCAGATAAGAGTTTACTGCTCCATTCCCATACAATACCATCTACATCTAAGCCTCTATAAACATTATCTCTGCTAGATATTTTAATAATATTATCTACTTTTTCTTGTTGTAAAGGTATTTCACCGAAAAAATAAACTTTGCTTGAGTTTCCAAGAGCCATCAAAATTTCTTCATCACCTTTTATATCTTTAATGGCTTCTGGGAATTGTATTCTTTTATACTTATATTTATAATCATCTATCAGCCAAACACTTCCATCCAGACAAGTTATGAGTAAATCACCATAATTATACGGATGTATACTTGTAATACATTCCAGTTCAAAAAGTTTCCAATCTGCATTCTTTATTATTTCACGTCCATCAGAATCATAATATGGTGGAGAAGCGTATGGAGCTATATCTATAAATAATCTACCATCTTTCTTTAGTACAAAGCCACTATAAGCTTGAAAAACATTATTATATGTAGAATCCTTGACAAACTTTCTTTCTTTGTTAAAATGCCACCATTCTCCATCCACAACATAATTCCCTTTATCCAAAAAATAATCATCTTTAGAGTTTTGTACAATGGTAGTCATCTTAACTAGTAAGACAATAGCTTCTTCTGTAGTTATTTTATTTTTCAACTCTATTTTTTTACCAAATCCAGTTATCAAATCAGTAGATAGAGCACTTTCGATTTGTTCTATCATCTGTTTATCATATAATATAACATTATTGTTTTCTTCTAATTCATAATCATCATTACAAATAATTTTTCGATTTAATTCTTTTTCCAATAGTTTCATGGTATTTGTGGCAATGGTAATTGCCTCTTTCCAAGTCATTTTGATATCCGGTTTAAAAAGCGATTTAGTCTTTCCTTGCATAATACCAGTATTAATTGCTTTATAAATACATTCTTCCCGAATATCTGAAAAAGATGTCTCCCTTGTGGCATCTAGTGTACTACCAGATAACTTTTCATAAATATCTACTATTAATGAACAAAACATCTTTCTAGTAATAAATTTATCATATTGAATATCATCAGCCTCCGAAATTATTTGTAGATTTTTAGCTATTTCAATGTATTGTTCATTCTTTTCTTCATCATTAATAGCATTAGTAATCATGCTGCTATAACTGAATATTAACAATGTCATCCCTATTAATATAAAAATTTTACTGAACCCCTTCATATACACACCTCACTAAGTAATATTTTTTATTATCATTTTCTTTGATCAATGTCTTTTATATCCATACTTAACACCCTTGACTTCATAATTAATTTACGAAGAAATTTATTGTACATAATACATGCTTTCAAATTTTTTATGATAATATTAAGTTTAATCTTCTTGATATGTTTATTATAATTCTTTGCAAATTTCACATTGTTTTTATTTATACTATGAGCTAACATAGTACCACTTTTTAATGCATAGCTTATACCTTCAGCTGAACTAGGACTTATAAAACCTGCTGCCTCACCAATTAATACAACATTATCTCTGATTAGATTAATCTGCCTAACTTTTCTTGTTCTCATTATTAAAGTTCCAGTTTTTTTATATTCTTCACCTATATCAAAACCATAATTTCTAAGTTTTTCTATAAGTAAGTCAAATTTTTCATTAGCTCCAGTATTATCTAGTATGGCTGATCCTATTAGAATATAGTTTCCTTTTTGAATAATCCAAGAATAAAAATCTGTTATTTCTCTATCAAATATTGAAGTATAATAAGGCATTTCATTATTGGTTTTATACCATTTTTGTATGGATATGTATGTGTTTGGTATAGTACAATCTGTAAATGCCTGTTTCCTGACTTTTGAAGTTGCTCCATCTGCTCCCACTAATATTTTTGTTTTAACAACAAATTCTTCATTACCCTCTCTATATTTTACTTCTATGTAGTCATTTTGTTTTTTATGAGAAGTAAATAAGCAGTTGAATTTAACCTCAACTGTAGAAGGTATCAAAGATACTAACCATCTGTCAAATTTCTCCCTATCAATATTAATATAATGTCTTTGATAATGTTTCTCCATTTTATTATCAAAATCAACTGATTTCACACTAAACATCTGTGGTCCAGTTAATACATCTTTTGGAATGCCTAATCCAAGATGCGCTAACATTTTCTGGGCATCTGGAGCAATTAAACCTCCGCAGCATTTTTCTCTCTTATATTCTATATCTTCATTAAGATTTCTCTTATCAATTACTAAAATCTTATATTTATTGTCTAACATTCTAGCTAGAGTTGCCCCTGCAGGTCCAGCTCCTACTATTACTATATCATACATTCATTTGCTCCTTTGCTACTATCTAGAGTCGATTATATTTATACTTATTATACTTTTGTTGTATAGCCATGTCAATATAGCTAAGGAGCATCATTTTACATATTATGGTTGATTTATGATAATGTCTTAGTGTATCACAATTGATTATGTCCTATTTCCAATATACATCCTAGGAATTCAGAAAAAGATTTGATGCTGCTAGGTATGATTCAGAATATGTCAGGAATATCAAGATGTATTGATAAATCCAATGGCGTATAGTTAAGATTAACTGAAACTATTACATAAATAATGCCAATCGAATAACGATTGGCAAATAAATTTTATTTTATATACTATTTATTAACAGAGATAACTTATTTATTAATGTTTAATTTTTCTTTTTTTACTTCTCTTATTACCATTATCTTCTCCATACTCATAATAATGATAATAATATCCTCCAGATTTTGATATATCCGCTTTTGATAACACTACTCCTAAAATACTAGCATTAACCTTTTCTAGTAATTTTTTAGCTAATTTAGCTGATTCAATATTAGTTTCTCCAGAAGCTATAACTAATATAACACCATCAACTAAGCTCGATAATATAGCTGCATCTGTAACACTGCATACAGGCGGTGCATCAAATAAAACTACATCATACTCTTCTCGGAACTTATTAACTAGCTCTTTCATAATGCTCGATTCAAGTAATTCTGTAGGATCTGGCGGTATAGGACCCGCAGTAATAATATCTAGATTAGGAATAGATTCTAGATTATGTATAATATCTTTTACCGGTTTCTTTTCAACAATTATATTAACTAATCCTTGATTATTATCTATACCAAATGTCTTATGAACTCTTGGTTTTCTCAGGTCACACTCTACTAATAGAACTTTTTGACCTGCTTGTGACATTGTAATTGCTAAATTAGCCATAGTCGTGGTCTTACCTTCACCAGGGTTAGAACTAGTTACTACAATAGATTTATTTTCCTTATCTATATTAAGATAATGAAGATTAGTTCGTAGCATTCTATATGATTCAGATATAGGTGATTTGGGTTCTTTAAATGTTATTAGATTATCAGCCATATTATTACTCCTCCCCTTTGAACTTAGGTATAACCCCAATTACAGTTAATCCTAGATGTTTTTCTACATCTTCTTCTGCTTTAAAAGTATTATCAAAGTATTCCATTAAAAAAATTATGAATAATCCAATCATACATCCTAGTATTCCTGCTATTGCAACACTTAATTTCTTATTAGGTTTAACCGGGCTAGTAGGAACTAATGCTTTGTCAATAACTTGAACATTCTTAACTTCAATAATCTCTGACACTTTTACTACTAATGTATTAGCTATTTCATTAGCTATATCGGTTGCTAACTTAGGATTGGTATGTTGAACGTTAATAGTAAATAACCTTGAATCCTTTACCGTACTAATAGATAGATTAGACCTAAAAGCTTTTAAATCCATATTAATATTAAGATTATTAATTACTTCATCGGCTACCAATCTACTCTTTGCAATTTCTCTATAATCTGTAATTAATTTGCTATTAAGTTGTAAGTCTCCTAAAGAAATACTTCCTATATCACCTTTTTCCTTACCTATAAATAAGGACGTCTTAGCTTCATAAACGGGTTTCATATAATAGGTTGTAACGAGATAAGTTGATACCGTACCTATCACAAGAAATATTGCAATTATCCACCATTTCCTAAGTATAACACGTATAAGTTCTCTCAAATCTATTTCTTGATACTCATTTTCCATTAGCTAGTCTCCTTTTGGCTTGTCCATTAGTTCATGTTAAAAATATATTTCAATTTATGTATAAGCCCATTGTTTGTTTTAATTTTTGGTTCTTCGTATTCAATATGACTATTATTCAATACTTTTAAACCATTATCATTAAATAGCTGATTGGCATATATTTTTCCATATTTATCTTCAACAAATTTATACGCTTTTATAATTCTCGGAGAACGTCTTCTACTTGAATGTGAATCTGTTGCAATAAAATGAATCATATGACGTTCTAATAACTCCAATGCCATTTTTTTAACTTTTTCACCATATATTCCCGTAATTGATCCTGAATTTAGCTGTAAGAAACATCCTTTTTTAATCAATTCAATTAAAATGTCATCAATATCCTTAACTGCAAAAGTACGCTCTGGATGAGCAATTATAGGTATATATCCTTTCAAACTAATACTATAGATCAAATTATTAACACTATATTTTGCTGTTCTTGGTGAAAACTCCACTAAAACATACTTACTGTTACTTAATGAAAAACAGTCTTCATCTACTATCTTATCTGGCAACATTGCATCAGCAAATAATTCATTACCTAATAGAAGTTTAATCGGTATATTTTCCTTTTGTATAACATTACAAACTTCTTCATACCTTATCAATAATTCTTCTTTTGAATATTTATTAGCTCCTATAATATAATGCGGCGTTGCAATTATTGATTCAATACCTTCATCTACAGCAATTTTCAGCATTTTTATTGTTTCCTGTATTGTAGGTGAACCATCATCAACTCCATATAATATATGACTGTGAATATCTATCATACCGTCCTGTCCCTCCTTACTATATATTTAGGAACATTTTATCACTACATATGTGTGTTTTATTTATCAAAAATATAATTATATTTTTCAAATAGCACATTTAACTCTTTACATTCTTCAGGAGTTAAAACAACTTCTAGATATTCTTGCAAATCGACTTTCTCTTCTTTTGTCAATCCATCTTCTAAATATCCTAATAATATGTCGTCGTCAATTTTATCTCCAAGTGATAATCCCGCTTCTAAATCATTATCAGCAATATCTTCTCTATTTTCATTGATTTTTTCATCTACCCACTCATGATTAGTATATTCCTGATCTAATTTTTCGGGTATATTTTCTATATTGGTATTACTATTATTTTCATTATTATTTTGACTACTATCATCTTCGTCATTTTGACTACTTACAATTTGACTACTATCTTTTATATCACCCTTAACCTCTTCTTGAGTAAAGGATTTACTATCATTAGATTCTTCTATATCTGTATTTTCATCAGTTTCATCATTAATATCATTTAGTTCAATGTCTTTATTTGGCTCTGTAATATCATTTACATCTTTTGAAACTTCATCAATTTTTGATTTTTTCTTAACATCATTTGAAATATCGTTATTGGAAGTATAATTATTATCTGCCTCATAATCTTGTAATTTTTTATTAAATGTAAGAACATTAATTCCAATAATAATAAATATTGCAATCAGCGTACCTGATAAAATAAAAATAATAATTCTGTTTTTTTTCATTGATACACCTCTATTCCTCATATTCATAAATACTACCAGCCACCATTTATAATGGCGCTGGTAGTAGTAATCACTAATTAATATATTAATCCACTAAATAAAGGTTATAAATCATAACTGCTGCTTGAGCTCTTGTTATTTCTTCTTTTGGATTAAATTCATCACCAGATTTTCCAGTAAAAATGTCTTCTCTAACTGTTGTTGAAACGGCATTTTTAGCCCATGATGCAATATTATCATAATCTACAAATACCTCTTTGATAAGATTACTATCTGCTTCCTCTTTATATCCTAAGCTATTTAAGACGTTCATAATAACTTTTGCTGCTTCTTGTTTAGTTATTGTATTATTTGGAGCAAATTCTGTTTTGGAAACACCATTGATTATTTCATTTTGATAAGCAGCTGCAACATCTTTTGCATACCAAATATCGGCTGATACATCTTCAAATGGTTGTGCTTCATCATTAGCATCTAATTGATACATTCTAGCTATTAAAGAAACGAATTCTGCTCTTGTTACTTTCGCTGACGGATCATATTTGCCTTCATCTTTTCCATTAATTATACCTTTACCCGCTAATATTTCAATAGGTTTTTCAGCCCAGCTATATGCTGATAAATCACTAAATGTATCAGTTGAAGCACTTACAAAATACTTACTAAAGTGTTTTCTCATTACAGAGATTTTACCTGTTAAAGGATTATATCTACCTGCAGCTTTAACAACATCTCCATTATCTGTTAATAAGTAAACAGAGATTCTCTCTGGATCTTCATCTTTTTTCAATTCATATGGTACTGCAACTTGTATTGGCTTATTGAATTCAGATACTTGACTACCATCAACATGAGCATCTAAATCAATTACTGTTTCTACCCCACTTGGTAAAGCCACTTTTTGATCATTTGTTAAAGTATCTACATTTATATTGGATGCACTAAGTTTCACTTCAGCAGTCTCTTCAATGCCGAATGTTCCTGCGCTAAGTTCAAAAGAAGCTATATCAGACTCAACAGTTACTTTATCAACTGATATAAACGCATCTGTTAAATTAGGTAATGTTACATTAACTTCTTTTGTAGTCTTTGATGTTGGAACTTCTAAGGTAATTTTTATATCCATTTCTTTAGTTCCAGTAATTTTATTATCTTCTAGAACTTTATCCATATCTTTTTTAGCATCTTTTGCTTTCTTAATTTGATTTTTATAATTAAGCTTAGATAAATCCGCTGTTGCTTTTCCATTACTAACTTTTATGTTGCTTGAAGAAACTTTAAGTGTACCTGCTTTGTTAATAGCTAATTCTGCTATCTCTACAGCAGCTTGTTGTAATTGTTTAGATTCTTCAACATTATCTTTTAAGGCATTATTAATACCTGCTACATCTTTAATTAAAGCTTTTGCTTTAAGACTTACTGTAGAAGAATTACTTATCATATCTAACACAGCTTTAGTATTATCAAGTGTTTTTTCGATTTCTTCTACTACAGCTTTTCTAGCTTCAGGCTCTTGAAGTTTTTCAATAACTTTTTCAGTACTAGTCAACACTTGTGATACTGATTTTAGAGCTTTATATGCTCCAGCTTGATCTTTAACCTTAGTTAAATCATCAGCTAATTTACTCACTACCTCTTCAACCATAGTAGCTGTTTCTTCTTCTGATAACTTACCAGTCTTTAATTGATTAGCAATATCATCTAATTTTTCATTAGTGGTTGGAGATGTATCCCCATCACCAGTGGATGGTAGATATCCGCCACCGTTACCGCTATTATCATCACCACCACCTGAAGAAGGTGTATAGTTTTTAACTAATCCAGTACTCATTAAATAATTTAGTGCTGTAGTCTTATCACTATCATTAGCACTATCATTATAATAAGTAACAAAAACGTTAAGTGAGTCAATTACTTTATTAACATCATCAAAATAATCTTTAATAGCATTAATTTTGGCAATAGCTGAATTCACTTCTGATTCTCTTAAATATAGTTGCTTTGTTTGAGTGTTATATGTGAAAAATTTTGTATTTGATCTTTCAGCATCATCATATAGAGAAAATATTGTATCTAATTTATTATAACCGCTATGAAGAATTTCTTCTGTTACACCAGTATTAATTAATAAAGCATTAATCTCATCTTGATGATTTAATAAAGCATTAATAAATTCAGATCTTTGTCTGTTTCTAATGTATGTTGTCAAATTACTAATACTTATAGATCCTTGATTGTCTTGTACAAATGTAACAAATGTACGTATTGCATTCATAGAAATATTGAATTCATTAATTAATTCTTGATTAGTTCCATCTAGTTCCGCAAATGCACTATTAAAAGCACTTATAAACGCTTCCTTGTTATTAATGTCATAAATAGCTTGTACTAGATTAGCAGTTTCATCTGCATATCCTGTTTTAAACATCTCATCAGTCAAACTTCTAAGCAAACCATTTATATCATCTAAGTTAGCTTGTGTTCCACTTGCATTAATATTAACAGGTACAGCCATTAGCACTAAAACCAATGCTAAAGCTAAAATTCTCTTGAAATCTTGAAAGTACTTCATTTTATCTCTCCTTTTCTTTTGCATAAATTATTGTTATCTACAGAATAGAATTATATATTATTCTCTATATCTTACTTTCTGTAGTATAATCCTATAATAGTGTCTTATCCCTTAGCAACAGCAATTTCTCTCTTAGCCATACGCTGCATAAACTCTCCGTTAATCACTTTGTTTTCTGTCTTATATGTAGGCACTATATTAGCTAAGTTCTTCTTAATAATAACATGGTTGTCTTTATTTATTATGTTATTTAACTCATCTAGAGATTTTAAAAGTTTAGTATAATCAATATCAGAAGGTCTTCCAATAAATATCTTGTTATGATCTGTTGATGTCATACCTTCTTCAGCCATAAGTAATTCTTCATATAGTTTTTCTCCTGGCCTTAGCCCTGTTATTTCTATTGGTATATCAGTATAAGGTTTCAACCCAGATAATTTTATTAAATCCTTTGCCAAATCAATAATCTTCACAGGATCACCCATATCTAATATAAAGGTTTCTCCCCCCTTAGCTATAGCTCCAGCTTGAATAACTAGTTTAGCAGCTTCAGGGATAGTCATGAAATACCTTATAATATCTTCATGAGTTACTGTCACTGGACCTCCCTCTGCAATCTGTTTTTTGAATAAAGGAATGACACTACCATTACTTCCTAATACATTACCAAATCTAACAGCTGCAAATTCAGTTTTACTTTCCTTATCTATTGATTGAATAATCAATTCACATAATCTCTTAGTTGCTCCCATTACATTCGTAGGATTAACTGCTTTGTCTGTAGAAATAAGTACAAATTTCTTAACATTATATTTATCGGCACATTGTGCAACATTTAAAGTACCAAACACATTATTTTTTATTGCTTCTGAAGGATTGTCTTCCATCAATGGTACATGTTTATGCGCTGCAGCGTGAAATACCACATCTGGTCTAATGTCATTAAATATTTTATCAATTCTCTTTTTATCTCTAACTGATGCTATTATCACCTTAAGATTTATTTTTACTTTACTATATGTTTTTTTAATGCTATCTATATTTTGAAGCTCAACATTGTTCTTTCTAATCAATTCATTTTGTAAATCATAAGCATTATTTTCATAAATATCTACAATAACCAATTCTCTTGGTCCAAATTCTGCAATCTGTCTACATAATTCTGAACCAATGGAACCACCCCCACCTGTTACAATCACCTTCTTGTTTTTCAGGTAATTATTGATTCCATTAATGTTAAGGTCAACTTGTTCACGTCCTAGTAAATCATCTATCTGCACATTTCTTATATCTGCCAACTTCACTTTTCCATTAATAATTTTATCTATTCTTGGTAAAATTTTCAACTTACACTTAGTACGCTTACATTCTTCTATAATCTCTTTTATCTCTTCTTTATCAGCTGATGGAATACAGATTATAATTTCATCTATCTCTTTTTTATACGCTACGCTAGCTATATCTAATCTCTGTCCCAAAACTGGAATATTATTAATAACTTGTCCTTGTTTTTTTATATTATCATCTATTAAGGCTACAGGCTTACCATTAAACTTAGGGTTATTCTTAATTTCTTTTATGACCATGGCCCCTGCATCACCTGCACCAACAATCATTACCCTATTTTTCTCTTCATTAGATAATATATCACTATGTTTAATTCTTCTTATAATTCGATATCCGAATCTTAGTCCACCTATGAACATTATTTCAAGAATTATTGTCAACATATAGATTGATCTTGGTAAATGTTGCTGTTTAAGATACATATAAGCTATAAATGCTCCATTAGCACATATAACCGCACCTATTACCTGCAATACTTCTTCAATGCTAGCATATTTCCATAAACTCTGATATAGCTTGAATATGTAAAATATGCATATTTTTATAGCTGTTATTGTAATAATATTAGTTAAGTATATATTGATATATTGCTTATCAATAACTCCCTCAAATCTAATATAGCATGATAAAAAATATGCTAATTGTACTAATATTACATCCATAACAATTAAATACACTATTCTTATTCTTTTATACATTTAGTTCGCCTCTTAACTTCTAAATTTATTTAATTTAATATTAAATTATTTTTAGGCATAACATAACAAATATTCCATAACATACACAATCAAGAAACTACCTAAGATATTAACAATGCAAATAATAGCAATTTTAATATTTTCTCAAAATTATTCTTGTATCAATTATTTAATTATATAAATACTGGTTGTCTAATTCTCTATCGATTGAACGACACATATAGCAGTATGTTATGTATAGGTCTTTTCCATAATACATATCTAATTCAATATGAAAATTCATATACTCAATGAATTCACACGAATCAGCACCATACCTTTTTCTATTACTGGTATTACTAAATTTACACTTTCAAGAGTATTTTCAGAAGATATTTTTTCTTCTTGATTTTATCACTTTTAGAAATACCAACAAGGAAATAAGTTAAAAGATTTTTAAGTTTGTATTTTGCCTGTTTTTGAATTTCTAACCACTTATTATTAATTAACGCCAAATCGGATTAATTAATGCCACGCACTCTTTTCCTGTAAGCTCTTTATTATTCTGGCACCAGCCTCTTCTCCCACAGCTGAAGATTTTATTTCTTTAGTGCATTCTATCAATGTTCCGGATATCATTATACAACATTAACATTATTTGTCAACACTTATCTGTTATTGATGTTTTTTGATATAATATGTCATCTTTATTTATTTTTACGAAATTTCATTGTTATAATTGCCATACATACCAATATTCCACATAACGCTCCCAAACTATCAATAATCACATCTCTTATCTGCCCACCTCGACCATCAATAAAAGTTTGATAATATTCATCAAACATAGCATATATAGTCGCAACTATCCACGATATAAAAAATGTTTTTAAGGGATTTTTTATTTGAGAGTATATAAATATAAATAAAATCAAAGCAAAGATAAAATAGATACCGAAATGTGCTGTCTTTCTAATAATATGATCAGCTTGTCTGATAATTGCATGCGAATCATCATTGGCTTCATTTTCTGATATTATTCCTAATTTTACTACAATGACTTTTGCAATTTTAGTTGATAATTTATCTGATTCCGTGGCTGTCTGAGAAGAAAATAAATTTATTCCAATCATCAAGAATATTATAATTATTATTCCTAGTATTTTTTTGTAGTTCATAAAATGTTGCACATCCTCTGTAGTCCCATTTTAGTAATTTGCATCCTTGTATACTATACCAAATTTTTCTATATATTACAATAAAATTCACACTAAAAATGTATTTTATTCTAATAAGCGACAATAAGTAATATATATATTACTTATTGTATATAAAAAAGATGCCATGGTAGCCATGGCATCTTTTATCTTTCAAAAGTCTCTACAACTTCTTTTAATTTTTCTCTTATTTCCAAATTTTGCGGACATTTTTCTTCACACTGTCCACATTCAATACACATACTAGCTTTACTCTCTTTCTTCATATGCTTGGTATACTCTTCTTTAGCAATATTAAATTCAAACATTGATGATTCATTGTATAATGCAAAACATTCTGGTATATCTACACCTTTCGGGCACGGCATACAATAAGCACATTTGGTACATCTTACCTTTATTTTACTATCGTATATATCTTTAACTTCATCTATCAATTCTTTTTCTTGGTTTGTTAAAGAATTAGGCTTTGTTTCTGTAGCAATTCTAATATTTTCATTGATGTGTTCCATTTCATTCATTCCACTTAAAACTACATCTACCTCAGGATGATTCAATATGAATTTAAACGCCCATTCAGCCGGAGTTCTTTTTATATCAGCCTTGTTCCATACGGCACTTATATCATCAGGAATATTCTTTGAGAGACTTCCACCTCTTAAGGGTTCCATAATAACTACCCCAAGCTCACGTTCTTTGGCATATCTTAGTCCTTCTTTACCAGCTTGGTAATTTTCATCTAAAAAATTATATTGTATTTGACAAAAATCCCAATCATAAGAATCCACAATCTCTTTAAATAACTTAATATCATCATGGAAAGAGAATCCAACATTTTTAACTCTTCCATCAGCAATAATGCTCTTTAAGAATTCAAAAACATTATTGTCTGTTAAATTCTTCCATAATTTCTTATTTAATGTATGTAAAAGATAAAAGTCAATATGATCAGTCTGTAATTTTTTTAACTGCTCATTTAGATATTTGTCCATATCTTCCCTTGATTTTATTAACCAAGATGGTAGTTTAGTTGCTATTTTAACTTTTTCTCTATAACCGTTTTTGAGCGCTTTTGCCACTAATTTTTCACTTTCTCCACCGTGATAATTATATGCTGTATCAATATAGTTGACGCCACCATCAATTGCATGACGAATTTGTTCAATCGCCAGTTCTTCAATAATATCCTTATTGTCATTATTGTTTGTATGAAATCTCATACAACCGAAACCAAGTCTTGAAACCTTTTCATTAGTTTTTCCAAATAGCTTATATTGCATTATAAACCACCTCATTAAATTATTTTAGTATAGCATTAATTATAATAATATTAAAGCCTTATGATATTATCATAAGGCATATATAAGTTTGTTCTATTTTCCTGTATGACCAAAGCCACCAGATCCTCGTTCCGTATTTTCTAGACCTTCTACTACTTCAAGATCTACTTGCTCAATTTTATTAATAACCATCTGAGCAATTCTTTCACCATGTTTTATAGTGAAATCATCTTCACCAAAGTTAATCATTATAACTTTTATTTCACCCCTGTAGTCTGCATCTATAGTCCCTGGTGTATTAACTAAACTAATACCATGCTTAAGAGCTAGACCACTTCTTGGTCTAATCTGTGCTTCATAGCCTGAAGGTAAAGCTATTTTTAGACCAGTAGGTATTAATTTTATTTTACCTTTTTCTAATAATACCTCCTCTTCTAAGCAAGCATATAAATCCATACCAGCCGCATCTTCACTCATGTACTTGGGTAATGGTAATATCTTTCCACTTTCAGTCTGCTCTACATAGACTTTTATTTTGTGCATAAGCTCTTAATCCTTTCAATATCAATATCTTTGTGTCTTCCAACTAAGGCTGTACTCATCTCATTGTAATTAAATGTTCTCTTTGCAAATTTAATGAAACTATCTAGATTAACCGCATTAATACCTTCTATCATTTCATCTTGTGATTTTATTCTATCTATCATAAGTTTTGTTTTACCATAACTGGACATTCTAGAATTCATATTTTCCAAACCTATTATAAGATTACTTTTCAATTGCTCTTTTGTCTGATTCAGTTCTTTTTCATCTATTCCCTTTTCAAGTAATAGATTAATTTCTTCTATAACACCTTGAATAACTGGTTCTATCTGAGTTGGATTAGTGGCTGCATATATATTGAGCATTCCTGCAATATTATAAGTCTCTACATAAGAATAGATTGAATATGCTAATCCTTTTTCTTCTCTGATAGATTGGAACAATCTTGAGTTAATACCTCCACCAAGAATAGTATTTAATATGGATAATATATAAATCTCATCTGATTTATATGGAATACTAGGAAAAGACATGCATAGATGAACTTGTTCTATATCTTTATCTTTTGTTACAAAGCATTTTTTATAATTGACTTCTTCTATTCTCTGAACTTTAGCTTTGCTTTCAAGAACAGAAAATCTGTTATTAATCTTTTCAAACATTTCATCAAAGTCAAATTTACCAACAACTGAAATCACAATATTTTCGGGTACATAGTGTTTAGACATATACTCTTTAATATTTTCTTTAGTAAAATTATTAATTAATTCTTTTGTTCCAAGAATATTATAACCTAGAGTTGAACCATTCCAAGCTTCTTCCTGAATTAAATCATGAACAATCTCTTCTGGTGAATCTTCATACATATTTAATTCTTCAATTATGACACCTTTTTCTTTTTTCATATCTTCGTCTTTCATAGCAGAATTAAGTATCATATCAGATAAAACGTCAAGAGCTACATCTATATGGTTATCAAGGGTATGAGCGTAGTAACACATATATTCTTTACCTGTAAATGCATTGATCCTACCCCCTACTTCTGACATTTCATCAGCAATATCTCTTGCTGTTCTAGTTTTAGTTCCTTTAAACATCATATGTTCTATAAAATGGGATATACCATTATTATTTTTATTTTCATCTATTGACCCATTTTTGATCCATATACCTAGTGCAACGGATCTTACAAATGAATTTTCTTCACCAACTATACATAATCCATTGTCCATAGTCTTTACTTTAACCATATTTTATCCTCCAAAAATCGCTTTATCCATAATCATATTATTTTTAATACTTATAAATACATTATGTGTATTTATGCTATAAATAAACAGATGAATTAAAAAAGGGTACATACCCTCCTTTAATTCATACCTTAATAATTATAAAATAATATTATTCTTTTGGTAATGCATCTTTTCTAGAAAGATTAATTCTTCCTTGATTATCTATCTCTGTTACCTTAACTAGAATTTCATCTCCAACGCTGACAACATCTTCAACTTTAGCTACTCTTTCATGAGCTAATTTTGATATATGCACAAGACCATCTTTACCTGGAGCAATTTCTACGAATGCACCAAATTTAGTGATTCTTGCTACTTTTCCAGTATAGATTGTACCAACTTCTATATCTTTAGCAATAGATTCAATAATTTTTAGGGCTTTATCAGTAGCTTCTCTTTCTACACCACAGATAAAGATTCTTCCATCATCTTCAATATCAATCTTAACCCCAGTTTCATCAATAATTTTATTAATAGTTTTTCCACGTGGTCCAATGACTTCGCTGATTTTCTCTGGATTAATCTTAGTTTGAACAATTTTTGGAGCCATCTCTGATAACTCTGGTCTTGGTTTGTCAATAGCTTTTAACATAACCTCATCTAAAATAAATAATCTTGCTCTTCTAGTTTGATATATAGCTTTTTCAATAATTTCATTAGTAAGTCCATGTATTTTGATATCCATTTGTATTGCTGTAATACCTTTATGAGTACCTGCTACCTTGAAATCCATATCTCCAAAGAAATCTTCAAGACCTTGTATATCAGTAAGCATAACATAATCATCATCAGTTTCACCTGTTACTAGTCCAACTGATATTCCTGCTACTGGTGCTTTAATTGGTACACCAGATGCCATTAGTGATAAAGTACTTGCACAAATACTTCCTTGAGAAGTTGAACCATTAGAACTAAGTACCTCAGATACAAGTCTAATTGCATATGGGAACTCTTCTTCTGATGGGATTACTGGTAATAATGCTTTTTCAGCTAAGGCACCATGTCCTATTTCTCTACGTCCAGGTCCTCTTGATGGTCTTGTTTCACCAACAGAATATGATGGGAAGTTATAATGATGTATATATCTCTTAGATGTTTCAAGTTCATCTAAACCATCAAGCATTTGAACTTCTCCTAGTGGACCTAATGTTGTAATTGTAAGAACTTGTGTTTGTCCACGACTAAATAATGCTGAACCATGTGTGTTAGGTAATAAATCAACTTCTGAAGTTAATTTTCTAATTTCATCAAGAGCACGACCATCTGGTCTTTTATGGTCTTTTAATATCATTTTCCTTACAGTTTGCTTCTGATATTTATATATTGCTTCACCAATATACTTAATCCACTCTTCATTTTCTTCTTCAAATTTCGCAGTAAGTTCATCTGTTATCTCAGTGATTCTTTGTTGTCTCACTTGTTTTTCATCAGTAAATACGGCGTCTTCCATTCTTTCGTCACCAACATAGTTTACAATTGCTTCATAAACTTCACTAGGGACATCAGTTTGTTGGTAACCATGTTTTTCTTTACCTTCTTTTTCAACAATACCATTTATCCATTCAACTATTTTTTTGTTTTCTTCATGTGCTTTAAATATTGCCTCTACCATAATTTCTTCGGATATTTCATCTGCACCAGCTTCAATCATAACAACTTTTTCTATAGTAGATGCAACTGTTAATGATAGTTTTGATTTTTCTCTTTGTGCTGCTGTAGGATTGACAACAAGCTCTCCATCAACATGTCCAATCATAATTGAACTTATTGGTCCTTGGAAAGGTATATCTGATATAGATAATGCTATAGATGAACCAATCATAGCAACTAATTCTGGTTGGCAATCTTGGTCAACTGATAATACTGTATTAACAATTGCACAATCATTTCTGTAATCTTTTGGAAACAAAGGTCTGATAGGTCTATCAATTACCCTTGAAGTAAGTACAGCATTTTCTGTAGGTTTTCCCTCTCTTTTAATAAATCCTCCTGGAATTTTCCCTACTGAATATAAACGTTCTGCATAATCAACGCTTAATGGAAAGAAATCAATTCCTTCACGTGGTTTTTCTGAAGCTGTTGCTGTAGTTAATACAACTGTATCTCCGTATTTAACTAATGCGGCTCCATTTGCTTGCTCTGCAACTTTTCCAATTTCAACAGATAGCGTTCTACCTGCTAATTCTAATGAATATACTCTAGACATTTAACAATCTCCTTTCGAAAAAATAATTTTGGTTTGTCTTTAGTCTAGATCCTTAGTCGTTAGTTTTCATCTTCCAATTTTGTTATATTAAAAAACAAAAACTAATGACTAAAGGTTAACTTTGCTAGTACTAAAGACATAAAACTTCTTACTCATATCTTCCTAATTTAAAATTATAGAGCGGATTTCTCCGCTCTTTAATAACCTAAAAACATAATTTCTAGGTTTCAATCAAATAAGATTATAACTATCTTCTTAATCCTAATCTTTTGATTAAGCTACGATATCCTTCAATATCTTTATTTTTAAGATATTGTAATAGACCTCTTCTTTGACCAACCATCATAAGTAATCCTCTTCTTGAGTGATGGTCTTTTTTGTGCATCTTTAAATGCTCTGTTAAATGATTGATTCTTTCAGTAAGTAATGCAATTTGAACTTCTGGTGAACCAGTATCATTAGCATTTCTTCCAAATTCTACGATTATTTCTTTTTTAGTCTTTTCCATTTTCTTACCTCCATAATTTTAGATAACACCGATTGCTAAGAAAGGGTCGGAGTATCCCAAGTTTCTGAGCAATGGCTTCCATCAATAAATTTTATCATAAATAGATATTTTTGTAAACAAATTATTTTATATGGCATTTAATTATTTATTTTGTACAATTCTAGATTCAAAAACCAAAGTAGCTTATATCTTCTATACTTGATATTTTTAACATTTTCACCTAAAAAAATACAAAACGCACATTATTTCTTCAACTAAACCCTCAATTACTATTTATCAATTAAGTTCATAACATATTTTATATTATTTGAGATTTCTCTTTTTAATTCATTAATAGAATCAAATTTCTTTTCTCGTCTAATGAATTTAATAAATTCTACAACTATAACTTGTCCATAAATATCTTCATCGAAACCTAATATATGTGTCTCTACAACTTTTTTTTGTCCATTTACTGTTGGATTGACTCCTACATTAGTGATACTGTCATATTTTTTATTATTAACATATATATTCGAATAATAAACACCATTAGGTGGTAATATTTTACATCTATGAGGTATTATATTAGCTGTAGGGAATCCAAATTTTCTTCCATTTTTTTTACCTTCTACAACTTTTCCTGTTATACTAAAATTAACACCCAATAATTTATTCCCTAATTCAATATTACCTTCTTTTATCTCTTGCCTAATCCAAGTGCTGCTTACAATATTATTGTTATATGCAATTTTTTGGATTGTAATTAGTTCATATCCATATTCAGAAGATAATTTTTCTAATAACTTAATATCTCCTTTTCTCTTGTGCCCAAATCTGTAATCTTTTCCAACTACAATAAATTTAGCGTTTAGTTGTTTGCAGATAACTTTTTCAACAAAATCCTCTGGGGTCATCTTTGCTGTAACTAAATCATAAGGATATTCAATAAATATATCTATATTACTTAAAAGTCTTTCCTTTTCACAGCTTAGGTATATAAGGTCAACAGGTTCTTTATTCGCTAATACAAAACTTGGATGTGGGTCAAAAGTAAGAACTAATGATTTTAGACCAAGTTCTCTAGATAGCTCCAATGCCTTACATATTAGTTTTCTATGACCGATATGTATTCCATCAAAATTGCCTAGGACTACAACGGAAGGAGGAGATGTAAACTCTTTTGTATCTTTAATGTATTGCATCTGACAATCTCCTTACAAAAACAATTTAATAGGCTTTAATATCATATTTTCATCTTTTATCATTGATTGGTATACGCCAATAAAATTGTTGTTTTCATCATATATTCTATACTGCATTTGATTGATTATATCTTCGTTCCCTTTTATAGATTCCACTTTTAATTTATTCCCATTATAAAGAAATTTATCGTATCTTGAATGAATAACTAATTTACTATAATTCGGAAAAACTTGATCTATGCTAGTAACTATTTCATTCAATTTATTATTTTCGATATAATAATCCACTTCTTCTAACTTAATGCTAGAATTAATACTAAATAAACTTGATTTTGTTCTTATTAGTTTACTCATGTGTGCTCCACAACCAAGCTTAGTTCCAATATCAGCACAAAGTGTCCTAATATATGTACCTTTTGAACACTCTACTTTCATATCAATATTATTACCATCAATTTTTATTATATCAATATTATAAATGTATATGTTTCTAGCTTTACGTTCAATAGTTTTTCCTTGCCTTGCTAACTTGTATAATCTTTTGCCATTTACCTTTAGAGCCGAATACATAGGTGGTACCTGACTATAGTCACCTATAAAAGAATTAACAGCTTCTTCAATTTGTTCTTTAGAACTTGTCACTTCTTTTTTACTAATAACTTCACCGGTATGATCCTCAGTATCTGTTTCTATTCCAAGGGTCATTGTAGCTAAATATGTCTTAGTTGTATCTGTAATATAATCAGCTACTTTTGTAGCTTTTCCTATACATACAGGAAGTACACCTTCCGCTTCTGGATCAAGTGTACCTGTATGCCCTACTTTTTTAATTTTTAATTTTCTTCTAAGAATTGCTACTACATCAAATGATGTATAACCTTTTTCTTTGTAAATATTAATTATTCCATTCATATGATATCCTTTATCTGCTCTTCTACTGCACTAATCAATTCATCTTTTATTTCGGCTAAATTACCGGACATTGTACATCCTGAAGCTTTTATATGTCCCCCACCGCCAAATTTTTTAGCTATTTTACATACATCTATATCTTTTCGTGATCTTAAGCTTGCTTTATAATCATTACCGCTATTTTGTATAATAAATATTGCACATTCACTTTCTATCACTTCATTTAATATTTGTACGATGCTTTCTGTATCTTTTTTACTACAATCATGCTCCTTAAGTTCATCTATACTTAAGGATGTAAGTATTACCTTATCATCACTATAAAACTCAGTGTTTTTAATAGCTGTTCCTAAGATTTTCAATGATTTGTATGATTTGTAATATAAAAGTCTATTAGTAATATCAGTAAAATCTATTTCATACTTAATCAATTCACCAGCTATTTCATGAGTTCTACTAGAAGTATTACTATGTTTGAATGCTCCAGTATCATAGATAATTCCTGTATACAATGCTTCGCATATATCTTTATCTAATAACTCTGTATCTCTTGAACCTTCAAGTATCTCATATATCATCTCACAAGTAGAACTAACATCTGAAACATAGTTATAATCAGCAAATTCTGTATTACTGATGTGGTGGTCAATATTAATAGTTGTAGTAGCTTTATCAAAAAGCTCAGAATACACTCCAAGTCTTTCTTTATCTCCACAATCAAGAGAGATAAAAACTTGAGTATCTTTCTTGATTGTTGTTAGTAAATAATTGTTGCCTTTTAGATAATCATATGTATCAGGTACATTCTCCAAAGCAACCGTAGCATTAATTCCTTTTTTATGGAGAATCGATGCTAATGCATAGCATGCACCAACGCAATCTCCATCTGGATGTATATGTCCTGATATTATAATATCTTTGTAACCATCACATATATTAATTATTTCTTGTAGATTCATATTATTCACCTTTTGGTTTATTAACTTCGTCAATTAATTTTGACATATTAACTCCATATTCAATAGATTGATCTACGACAAATGTTATTTCTGGAGTATTCCTCAGATTTATTCTTTTAGCTAATTCATTTCTAATAAATCCTGTAGAACATTTTAAACCTTCCAAAGTATCACTTTGAGACGTCTTATCTCCAAGAACGCTAACATATATCTTACAAAATTTTAAATCTGGAGTAGTATCTACACTTACGACACTTGTCATATGATTAACTCGGGGATCTTTTAATCCTCTGTTTATGATACTACTTACTTCTTTTCTAATTTCTTCATTAATTTTAATAATTCTATTACTTCTTTTCTTCATTTCTACTCACCTTCTTATATTATGAGCAATACATATTATAATATATCCTGATTATTATATAGCTTATTATCTAGGTATCTCTTCCATAACATATGCTTCAACAATATCCCCTTCTTTTAGGTCATTGAATTTGTTAAGCATAATACCACATTCATATCCAGAATTAACTTCTTTTACGTCATCCTTGAATCTCTTGAGTGATTCAAGTTCACCTTCGTATACAACTATTCCATCACGAACAAGTCTAACTTTTGCATTTCTTGTAAACTTACCATCTTGTACATAAGAACCTGCAATTGTTCCAACACTTGATACTTTGAAAGTCTGTCTAACTTCAGCATGACCTATAACTTTTTCTCTATATTCTGGATCAAGCATACCTTTCATAGCAGCTTCAATATCCTCAATAGCATTGTATATTACTCTATATAGACGCACATCAATTTGTTCACTTTCTGACACAGCTTTTGCACTAGCTTCTGGACGAACATTAAATCCTATAATTATAGCATTTGATGCGGATGCAAGCATTACATCAGATTCGTTGATTGCACCTACTCCACCATGAATAACTTTTATCATAACCTCTTCATTAGATAATTTGACAAGACTTTGTTTTACTGCCTCAACAGATCCTTGTACATCTGCCTTAACAACAATATTAAGTTCCTTCATATTACCAGCTTGTATTTGACTGAATAGGTCATCAAGAGTAACCTTTTGTGGTGTATTCTGAATAAGTTTTTCTCTATCTCTTCTGATTACTTTTTCAGCTACATGTCTAGCTTCTCTTTCATTCTTAGCAGTATAGAAAGCATCTCCAGCTACAGGAACTTCTGATAATCCTAATATTTCAACTGGCGTAGAAGGACCTGCCTGTTTAACTCTTCGTCCTTTATCATCAATCATGGCTCTAATCTTACCATATGCAGTACCTGCAATAATAGCATCACTAACCTTTATTGTACCATTCTGAATAAGAACAGTTGCTACAGGACCTCTTCCTTTATCAAGCTGTGCTTCAACAATCGTACCACTAGCTTTTCTATTAGGATTAGCTTTTAATTCTTCCATTTCAGCTACTAGAAGAATCATTTCAAGTAGTTGATCAAGACCTGTTTTTTCTACCGCTGAGACTGGTACACAAATAGTATCTCCACCCCAGTCTTCTGCTACTAAACCATATTCTACTAATTCTTGTTTAACCCTATCTTGATTAGCACCTGGTTTGTCAATTTTATTAATAGCTACAATTATTTGCACATTCGCAGCTTTTGCATGGTTTATAGCTTCAACAGTCTGAGGCATAACTCCATCATCTGCAGCAACAACAAGTATTGCTATATCTGTAGCCATAGCACCTCTAAGACGCATTGCTGTAAAAGCCTCATGACCAGGTGTATCTAAAAATGTAATATCATTATTATTTATAGTTACAACTGATGCACCAATATGCTGAGTTATTCCACCAGCTTCTCTTGATGTAACATTACTTTCACGTATAGCATCTAATAAAGATGTTTTACCATGGTCAACGTGACCCATAACAACAACAATAGGAGATCTAGTAACTAAATCTTTTTCATCATCTGGTTCCTCAGCAAAGAATTCGTCAACTATATCTATCTCTTCTTCTTCTTGAGTAATAACATTAAATTCTAAAGCAACAGAACTTGCTGTTTCAAAATCAATTTCTTGGTTAGCAGTAGCCATGATACCTTTTAACATAAGGGATTTTACTATATCAGATGATTGTTTATCAAGTTTCTCTGCTAAATCTTTTACAGTTATATTAGTTGGTATTAATATTACTTCTAAATCTTCGTCGTTTTCTATTTCTACAGTTTCCATATTGGTATCTACTACCTCTTTATTCTTATTATCATTACCAGGAGCATAGTATTCATTTATAATACGTGCTTCCTCGTCTGTCAATGAGCTCATATGATTTTTCACTTCAATATTAAAATCTTTTAACGTGTTAAGTAATTTTTTATTACTTAATCCAAGTTGTTTAGCGATTTCATATACGCGAACTTTTGACATATTACCACCTCCGCAAATTTAAGTCTTGAAATTAGTAACAAGTGGTTAGATTTTATTACTGACATTATATACTTTTTAGTAAATCTAATCACAATACTTGTGTGTCTATTAATTTTCAAGGTATATATAGTTATTGAACCTCAAAATTGGAATTATTACTTGAATAAAAATCTTATAATTTTTTTTCAATAGCATTGGCAAATCCATCGTCTAGAATACCTATAGATGCTCTGATATCTTTGCCAATAGCTTTACCCAAATCTTCTTTTGTACCAAACTCTATAAGCTTCACTTTATGTGTAAAGCATATATTATTAAATAGTTTTTTTGTATTCTTAGAAGAATCAGTTGCTATTATCACTAGCTTAGCAGTTTCATTCTTTACAGCTTTTTCAGTCATGAATTCTCCTGAACTCAGCAGTGAAGCCCGCTTACATAGTCCTATTAGAGAATAAACTTTTTTATCCATTTATTTTACTTAATTCCTCCTTAAGGGCACTATACACATCGCTTGGGATACTTGCTTTAAAAGAACGTTCTAATCCTTTGTTCTTAATAGCTTTTTCAAGACATGTTATAGATGGACATATATATGCACCTCTACCATTTATTTTACCAGTACTATCAATGGATATATTACCTTCTTTTGTTCTAACAACCCTAATCAATTGTCTTTTATCCTTCATTTCTTGGCAACCTGTGCATTTTCTTAAAGGTATTTTCCTAGCCATTTTCATCATTCCCTTCTTCATTGTTTTTATTAAGAATGGTTATGAAAGAAGTAAATACTAGTAAAGTTCTTCCTCATCTAAAGAGTTTCTTGATAAAAGTGCTCCAAGAGTCTCTTCTTCAGTTATAAAATTAGTCTGTTTAGCTTGTGTCTCACTTTTAATATCAATTCTGTAACCAGTAAGTTTTGCAGCTAGTCTTGCATTTTGCCCTTCTTTTCCAATTGCTAGTGACAATTGATAATCTGGAACAACTACCTTAGCGCTCTTATCTTGTTCATTAACAATAACCTTCACTACTTTTGAAGGACTAAGAGCAGCTGATATAAATTTCACTGGGTCTTCATCCCAAGGAATAATATCAATTTTTTCTCCTCTAAGTTCATTTACAATTATTGATACTCTCGCACCATTATGACCAACACATGATCCTACTGGATCTACATCTCGATTAGTTGAATTTACTGCTAGCTTTGTTCTAGAACCTGCTTCCCTAGAAATACCTTTTATTTCTACAATACCATCATGAACTTCAGGAACTTCTTGTTCAAATAATCTTTTAATAAGTTCAGGATGCGTTCTTGACACATACACCTTAGGTCCTTTAGTACTTTCTTTTACTTCTAGAACATAAACTTTAAATCTCTCATTAGGATAATATCTCTCGCCTGGTACTTGTTCTTTATCAGCTAAAATAGCGTCTATTTTTCCTAAGTTAATAATTACATTATCTCTTACTTGTCTTTGGATAATACCAGTAATAACATCTTTTTCTTTAGTTATATATTGATTGAATATAACTTCTCTTTCAGCTTCTCTTATTTTTTGAACAACAACTTGCTTAGCTTTCTGAGCTGCAATTCTACCGAAGTTTTTAGGTGTTATTTCAATATTTATTATATCACCAAGCTTATAAGTTGGATTTATTTTCTTAGCATCTTCTAACGAAATAGTAAGGTGTTTATCTTCTACATCTTCTACAACTTCTTTTTCAGCATAAACCGTAACATCACCTCTATCACGGTCAATCTCAACTTTTATATTTTGTGCAGTACCAAAGTTATTCTTACATGCTGTAACTAAAGAAACTTCAATTGTCTCAATTAATATATCCTTACTAATACCCTTTTCTTTCTCAATTTGGTTCAATGCTTCAATAAATTCAGCATTCATTTTAATCCTCCTCAGTATTTTTATCTAATAGGAAAACTCTTTAATTTAGCAAATGACATTAAAAGCGTTCTCATTTCAAAATATATTTAAAATAATATTGCCAGTCTAATAATTGCTATATCAGTCCTTGCAATAGACCAATCTTCACCATTCTCTAACTCAAGTGTAATACTATCGTCATCATAACTCTTTAACAAACCTACAAATTCTTTACTCTTATTAATAGATCTATATAATTTAATTTCTACTTTTTCGCCTAAACTTCTAGCAAAATCTTTATCTTTTTTTAACGGCCTATCAAGCCCAGGTGAACTAACTTCTAGTATATATGGCTCTTTAATCGGGTCTTTATCTTCAAATTCACTATCAAAAGATCTGCTTACAAGTTCACAATCATCTATTGTAATTCCACCGTCTTTATCAATGAAAATTCTTAGATACCAATTAGAAGCTTCTTTTATATATTCAACATCTACAAGTTCAAATTTATTTTCTTCTAGAATTGGAATCAATATTTCTTCTACTAATGTTTCCACATGTTCTCTAAATGACAACTTATATCACCCTTCTTTCTATTAGCTTATATACATAACAAGAGTGGACTTTCGTCCACTCTTTCTAGTACTCATTATTATATCTGAGACTATTATACCACCTAAACATCTAATTTGCAAGAAAATACTTGTTATAAATTAACAGCTAGGAAATCTTACTTATGTTGACACCCTAAGTTTCAAGTATTTATTAATTAATTAGTACCTTGCTATATTTATTATTATAACCGATAATTAGATAATAATACAAATAAGCCCTCCATTAGCATCATTAACTATTTTTTGTAATGTTTCTTGTAACTTATCTCTAGCATCTTCCGGCATTCTAAAAATCTTGTTTTGAAGCCCATCATTAACTAGATCATGTAATGATTTTCCGAAAACATTGGTATCCCATATTTTTGCAGGATCACTTTCGAACTCACCCAGTAAATAGCTAAGAAATTCTTCGCTTTGTTTTTCTGTTCCCACTAATGGTGATACTTCTGTCTGAATATCACATTTAATCATATGAATAGTTGGTGCACTTGCTTTTAATTTAACACCAAATTTATTACCCTGTTTGACAATCTCTGGTTCTTGCAACGATAATTCACTTACCATAGGTGTAACGATTCCATATCCTTTAGCCTTAACTTCATTCAATGCTGTAGATACTTTATCATATTCTTCTTTTACTTTACCTAGTTTTTTGATCAGGGACATGAATTGGTATTCACCTTTTATTTCAGTTCCCATTAAATCACTTAAAATATCATAGTAGTAATCATCATTGAAGTTGATATCAATATTGGCACAACCACTAGAGAGATCAATTTTATCTAATTTAACTTTAGTTATATAATCATTTTCTACGGTCAGAGTTTCTTCTTTTTTAAGATCTCTGATAGCATCAACTGAATCCATGATATCTTTTACTGAATCAATTAATGAGGATTTCAACCAATGGTCATTATCTAACATCTCAATCCATTTTGGTACATTGAAATTAACTACTGATAATGGAAATTCAAGCAATACACTCTCAAGAATCTTAATGACATCTTCTTTTTTTAACTGGTCACAGTTAACTGGCAAAACAGGTACATTATACTTATCTTCTAATTCGGTTGCTGTTAAGATTGTATCGTCTGAATAAGGTCTAAGTGAGTTAAGTATCACTACATATGGTTTGGATAATTTTTTTAGCTCATCAATAGTCCTTTCTTCTGCCTCAATATAATTTTCCCTAGGTATTTCACCAAATGAACCATCAGCTGTCACAACAATTCCTATAGTCGAATGGTCATTAATAACTTTCTTAGTTCCAATTTCAGCTGCTTGAGTAAATGGAATATCATAATTGAACCAAGGTGTTTTTACTTTTCTTTCTTCATCATTCTCTAAATGTCCAGTTGCTCCTTCCACCATATAACCAACACAGTCAATCATCCTAACACTAAATTCTACATCATCTGACAAAGTTATTCTTGCAGCTTCTTGGGGAATGAACTTTGGCTCTGTAGTCATAATTGTTTTCCCAGCTGCACTTTGTGGAAGCTCATCTAGTGTTCTTTCTTTACTATGTACATTTTCTATATTAGGCAACACCAATAAATCCATGAATCTCTTAATAAATGTAGATTTACCTGTTCTAACGGGTCCAACCACTCCCATATATATTTCTCCGTTTGTTCTAGCTCTAATATCCTTATAAATATCGTATTCTCCCAACATCTATATCCTCCCTATAAGTATTCTTATATATAAATATATGATATAGATATTGGAATATGACAGCCTATATATTATTTAATATTCGTAATTTAATTATGTGGCTGGGGCTCATCATTAAAGTAACCTTCAGGAACAATAGGATATTCGGAAAAATTCCACGCTCTATTACCAAATGAAGTCATGTAACCATCGGAAACCAGAAAAAATGCATTACATCCATTAGAAGCACTACTATCGTTCCAAGTCGTATCAATATGATAATATTTCCCATCAACTTTTACTAAATTCCAAGCATGAGGTTCTTTAGAACTCCTTCCAACAATATATTTATTCTCTAAACCTGCTTTATCAAATAATAGTTTGGTTGCTAAAGCATAACCTCCACAAACTGCTATACCATACTTAAAGACACCATATGGCGTACCTGATATACGTGGAAGTTTTTCAATATCTACAGAATAATTTTCATTATCGTATTTCGTTTGTTCAACGATATATTTATTTATAGCTTTGACTTTCTCTAATTCATTCATTGACTCATTTATTATTTTATTAATAACTTTATCTGCTTCATTATTAACATAATCTAACTCTTCTTGAGTCATATTTGTTTGTCCAGCAGTATTTATCCTTTCAAATTCAACTTTACATGTCCCATCTCTATTTATCACTTCACACGTTTCTATATTTCTAACTATTGCGATTGAATCTTTAAATGATGTTGCTTCTATATACCGTGGTTTAATAAACCAGCTTCCAGTCTTATCTAAATAGCCAAATCTAATAGTTTTATCTAAAGCCTTTTCATCCTTTTTAACTCCAACTGCAACTACCCCTTCACTAAAGTTTTTTGCCTTTCTAAATGCTTCGTTAATTATTAAATTGAGGTTACTATTATAAAAAGCATAATACTTCTTATTTAATTTTTTAAATTGCACTCTATATATTCCCTCGGAATATTCAATCTCTTGAAATGGATACAATTCACCATTTTTATCAGTAAATTCTATTACTACTTTCCCTGTGTTTTTATTAAACAAACCTTTATGAACACTAGGTTCTCTCCTTGAAAATATTATATCTTCATTATGCACTTCAAGAATGTTACCAATTGGATAATCTATCAACCTACTATCTAGAGTAAAATAATATTTCGCATTCTCAGAATCTATATTACATTTATAATACTTCAATCCATATTCATCTTCTTCAATACTATTAGGCACTTTTATTTTTTGTACAATGCTTCCCTCCTTATCAATTACACATATATTCTTTTTACCATCTTTCTTATCATATATTTCTGTTATCGCCTTTCCATTAGAAAAATTAGTTCCTATTTCGAAATTATGTTCAAATACATATTTTCCTTCTTTTGATATATATCCTCTATCACCATTTCCTTCTACAACAAAAGCTAATCCTTCGTTAAATTCTTTTCCACTAAAGAATTTGGGCTTAATTATCCAGTTCATTTTTTTATCTACATATCCATAAAGTCCCGTATTTTCATCATATTTCAAATGCAAATTTGTGTCAGCACCATTAATCAATCTAGTTGTAATAGCACCATCTTCATATAGTTTTTCTCTAAGAGATCTATCTTCATTTCTTAACTTTACATTTAAAGCCATATAAGAAATGCGGACCATATTACCTCTTAGAAAAAGAGAATTTGCTATTTTATTTACCTCACTATCTGTCATCAAATTGAGGCTTTTCCCTTTCTCCAACGATGTACTCCAATTAAAATCTCCTTTAGAATCATCATACCTCAAAGCACGTAAAACAAAAGTCATATAACTTTTAACATCTAATAAATCGTTAGCTCCAAATTTATCTTTTGTTAATCCTTTTGTTAATTCATTTTCATACATATATCCTATATAGTTATTTGCCCAAGATGGTACATCTGTAAAAGGATGTGAATAACTGCCATTCAAAACTTCTTCTTCTTTTCCTAAAAGTCTAATTAACATAACTGCACCAACTGTTCTTGTTGGCGCTTCATCAAGTTCATATCCTTTACTAGTCCCCTTGAATAGTCCAAGTTCATTAAGTCTCTCTGCATACTGGTTATAATCATCATTTGCAAATATTGATTGTGAAAATATTAGCATTAACATTACTGTACATATCAACGTTATATTTATTCTTTTCATATCATTCTCCTACTTCCAAATTATTTCGCCATTTGAAGTTACTTCTGCTTCTTTATCTTTAAGGTAATATTTATATTTACCATTACTTAGATTTGATATTCTGTCAAAAACAGGTTCTACAAGCCATGTTCCATCTTTTTTTAATATGCCATAAAATTTATTTAAGAAATCTGAACTATAGCCACCTGCTGGTGCGATACTATTTTGAAATGGAAATCCTTGCCATAGAGAAATATTATCGCCTATAACCGTTTTTTCATTATGATCTATGTATCTACCATTTTCTCCATTACTCACATATGCTAGACCTTCACCGTAACTTGTAGCTTCTTTATAAATATCACTTACCTTATTTCCATTTTTGTCTATAAAATGTAACTGATCAACTTTCTTACCAACTAATGCTTTTCCTTCACTAAATGCATTCGCTACTTTATATACTTCATCATTAATAATTTTATTATTTTTATCAATAAATTTGTATATATCATTTACTTTTCCAAGAACTATATCTTCACTCACAATAGGTGAATTATCAAAAATAGGATCAATTATTGTTCCATCCATAAATACTATTCCATACTTACCATCTTTTAAAATTTCAAAATAGTTCTGTTTAGTACTACCTGAGTAAGCCCTATAAGCATTATCATATACCGGCTTAATGAAACAACTTTGATCAAGCCTTACATAACCAACTTTATCTTTTTTAGTAACTCTAGCCAATTCGTCTTCATATATTCCTATTGAATCATAATCACAAACTACATTATTATCATTCTGAATTGGCGTAAAATCATTATTTAAAAATGACTCTTTTCCATTTTTTTTGACTTTTACTACTGGTGGAGTACTTGTATCATCTTCGTACATACATGTCTTAATTCCATCATTACCAATTGTTTCTACTACTATTTGGTTTTGATAATAATTTCTATCAATATAATCATAAACTGGTTCTAGTATTTCATTTCCTCTTTTATCAATGATTCCTTGTTTATTATTAAGAAATACTTTTGCATATCCATCTGGACCAAAGTATGCTATATCATCATATTTGGGAATTATTAGAATACTACCATCTTTTTTAATAATACCTTTTTTTCCGTTTTTCATTACATAATAATTATTTCTATTCACAATTATATCATCATATTTTTCATTGTTTAAATATGTACCATCTTTTTGTAAAACCTGTTCTTTTCCATTAGATTTGACAATAAAAGAATTATTACAAGTATAAATTCTAATATCATCATATATTACATCCGATATGTAGTATCCAGAATAATCAATAATACCATATTTTCCATCTTTACCTACTTTTAAGTAAGTTTGTTTTAAATCACTTTCAATTCCAAAATCATTATATATACGTTCAAAAATACCGCTAACACTATCAAATACTGGTTCAATAACTTTACCATCAAAAAAAATCATACCTTTTTTATCTTTTCCATTTATTTTTTTACTTGTTCTAATATAAGTATCTAACATTAGGCATTTATCGTAACTAGGCTCAATCAATTTCTTTTGTTGCATAAAATACAATCCTACCTTATTATCTTCGTTTGTAACCTTTATTATATTTTGTTTCTCAAATTTATTAATATGATTAAAACCACTAATATACTTATATTTTAAATCTAAAATGAATGTTTGATTTTCATCAATTAATCCACATTTTCTATTACCATATTCCCCAATCCCTACTACAGCATAGCCTTCGTCGAAGTTACTAACACAATCGTATTCAGGTGATATTAAATATTCACCCTCTTTATTGATATAGCCATATTTAATTGGAGAATCCTTATCTTTTCTAATTCCTACTCCAGCGACTCCTTCGTAAAAATTATCAGCATAATAATATTTGGGTTCTATAATCCAATTACCTGACTTATCAATATAACCATATTTCCATACTCCTTCCCATACTCCTGCTACTGCATAATCTTCATAGTATTGGTATAATCTTTCAATGTGATATTTACTAGCATATGCGTTATTAAATATGCTAAAAAACATTATTATTAATACTAGTAATGATAATATCTTTTTTTTCATAAAATCCTCCTCAAATATTCTTTATATTATTAACTGATGTTATGTCTTTTCATAATAACATATGGTTATTAGTCCAACAAGTAATATTATTTAATACTTAATTAATAAATATTTAATTGACAAATCCGTACTACAGTTGTAAGATGGTTTGTGTACTACAAGTGTAGGAAGGTGGTTAATAAAATGGCTAAAATATCAGAATCCGAATGGAAGGTAATGAAAATTTTATGGGATAAGAATCCCTTGACTTCCAAAGAGATTGTTGATTATGTCTTAGAAGAAAATGATTGGAGCAGAAAAACAGTCCATACCCTTATTAGCAGACTAGCTAATAAAGGTGTAATCAATATAGCAAAGAAAAATAAATACTATGAATATTCACCTTGTATCTCAAAATCAGATTGTCAGATAGAAGAAACAAATACTTTTTTAGAAAAAGTGTATAATGGCTCTCTACAAATGTTCCTAACCAACTTTGTTAAGAATCAACGTCTATCTAAAGAAGAAATAGCTGAATTAAAATCAATAATCAATAATAATCCTACAGAACAAAAGTAATATCAGGAGGTCAAGCATGCAGAGAGTATTAATTTTAATTTTTATCTTCTTACTTAGTCTTAACATGAAACACACTAATAATCTAGAGTCGGAAATTATAATTAATAAAAAGTCTTATACATATAGCTTTGAAAATAATACAATCTTTTTATATGATGAAAAAGAAGATAAACATTATAATAATACCATTAATATTCCAGATAATAAAATTATACTATGTATGACTACGGGTGATTTAGATCATGATGACACAGATGAAATACTACTACTTTCTTCGGAAAAAGGAAAAAAGTATGGCAATGACTTAATAATCTATACAATAATTATAGAGAATGAAACAATCAAATTCAATGAAATATATAAAAATGATTTCACAAATATCAAGCCATGGGAAATAAAATTATGTGATCTGGACGGAGATAATAACAAAGATATATATATAGGAGTATACAAATCAACACCTATGTTTGACAAAGTGGAAAACAGACCTTTTTTCTTTAACTGGAATGGCAAAATACTTACAAAGAAATGGACTGGTTCAAAGTTAGAACATCCTCTAGAAAGCGTATATTTTTCTGATATCATAGGTAATTCCAACGAAGAAATGATAGTTGTAGAAAAACTCGAAAACACTAAAGAAGTAGTTAGTATTTATTATTGGTTTAATTTCGGATTTATTAAATTTGCTGAAAGCAACAGTTACTATAACATAAAAGATATTAGCTTTATAACACAAGATGACATAAAATATATATCACTAAATCTAGGTAGACAAAAACATATAAAGTTACATTTAGAGGGAAATAAATTCATAGAAAACATTAGTTTAGACTAATCATTAATTATTGATGATATTTATTAGGAGGGTATAAATTGAAATATAAAAATATAATATTTAGATGCATTGGAATAAGTATGATAATAGTGGTTCTATTATCTGGTTGCAATAACAAACCTGAAGAAGTTGGAAAATCTAATATAACGGAGGATGAAAACTCCAATCTACATGACAATAATAATACTGATGATAACGACAACAATCTACAGAGAGAATCTATTAATCCTGAAGGTAAGGATGTAAAAATAAGTGCTAATAATAATACCAACTATAATCTTGTATGGCAAGACAAAAATGAAATTACACCAATTGACATACCTTACATAATGCCAGAAGTTAATTATAAGGTACCTAATTACACTATAAACTCTGATTTGTCTAATATCAAAAATATGGACAGTTTTTCTGGTTTTACTAATGAACAACTAAATAAAATCATTGATAATGGATTTGTAGTATTGCCTAGTAATAGCAATAATGCATTTATAAAAATGAATACTATATATGAAGTTAACGAGTACAAAGGCATCCCTAATTTTGTTACTGTTGATAATGTTATGCACGTGTATCATAACTTCTTCAATAGTTCTTTAAAAATTTTGGAAAGAAATAATTTGTATGACGAACTTATTAAACTAACTAACAGTATGTTGGAAAAAACTATTTACCTATATAATGATAATAGCTATGAACCAATTAAAGAAGATATAAAATTCAACGTAATCTTCTTTGCTGTTGCAAAAAAATTATTAACTAATGAATATGGAGAATTACCAGAAGAATTAAAAGTAATTGCAGATGAAGAAGTTACTAACATTCTGAATGCAGATGGATATAAAAAATCTTCTCTATTAGCTCCACAAGATATTGATTATAGTCAATATAAGGTAAGGGGTCACTATACTAATGATGATAATCTTGAATCATATTTTAGGGCAATGATGTGGTATGGACAAATTTCACTTCCACTTACTGAAGTAGTTAATGAGGAAGAAGTATTATGCGAAGATAAAACAGTAAAAGCATTAATCATGACATATACCGCTTTTATGCAAAACAATAATAATGACCTAAAATCATGGGATAAAATTTATATGCCAACTAATTTTTACGTTGGTCAATCAGATGATCTGAATTTATTTCAATACAAAGATTTGATTCTTAATGTTTTTGGAGAAAACGTAAATTTGAATGATTTTAGAAATGAGAAATACTATGATAAATTATTAGAAGAAGCTAAAAAAATGCCGGACCCTGGTATCAAAAATAAAATAACCTTACAGAATGTCCATGTGGGAAAACAATTTAGATTTATGGGCCAGAGATATACTTTTGATGGAGAAATACTCCAAGAATTAATGGAACCTTATAAAAGACCTGTACCCTCTGGACTAGATGTTGCAGCTGTATTAGGTAGCAGGCGTGCTAAAACATTATTAGATAAATATTATGAACCTCAAAAAAGTTGGCCTGAGTATGAAAATAAATTTATGGCAATGAAAGAAAAAATATCAAAAGTTGATGACAAAGACTGGAAATCAAATATGTATAACGGTTGGCTAGATACCATATCCTCAATACAAGAACCTTTTGAGGACGTAAATGGAGCTCCAATGTTCATGAAAAATAAAGCTTGGACAGATAAATCTATCAGCTCTGCTCTAGGAAGTTATGCAGAATTAAAACATGATACAATATTATATGTTAAACAACCAGTTGCTGAATGCGGAGGTGCTGATTATATATATCATCATTATGTAGAACCTAACGTCTTGGTTTATTCCAAATTATTATGGCTTACTGAGTATTCTTCAACTAATCTTAGAGAAAGAGGATTATTGTCACAGGAGTTTGAAAATATCTCAAATAAAATAATCGAATTATTAGAATTATTAAGAGATTGTTCAATAAAAGAGCTAAATAATGAAACTCTGACTGAAGATATAAAATGCAAATTAAATACTATAGGTGGAAAAATCGATTCTATAAACTATGCTATATTATCCCAAACTGGCGGTTATGAATTAAGTTGTTCTGCAATAATTGCCGATATAGCAACAGTTGAAAATAGCTGTCTTGAAATTGGTACTGAACTGCCAAATGAAATTTATGTAGTCATCAAAGATGGTGAAGAATTATACCTATCAAGAGGTGCCGTATATGGATATCATGAGTTTTTAAGCGATACCAGGCTTACAGATGATGAATGGCAGGAAAAACTAGGTGTAATAAAAGAACAATATGGAGAAGATCATATAGACTTCTATATGCTTAACACCGGTGAACCATCCCCTTCTCTACCAAAACAACCTGAGTGGGTTTATTCTTTCAAATCAAAAGAAGAAAATAATGTTGAGTGCAAACAACAAGAAGTAAATTGGGAATAAGGTGATATAATGTCTCATTGGATAATAGATAAACTACTATATATGACTATTACATCTTCAATATTGATAGTTACCATTATGATAATAAAAACACTATTAGGCAAGAAATTATCTGTAAGATGGAATTATTACGTTTGGCTATTAATAATTATACAATTGCTTATTCCCATGTCAATTAAAAGTGACTTAAGCATATATAATCTTTTTACCTATGATAATCATGATAGCAGTACCTATTTAAATAATGACTATAATAAACTAGTAGGTATTGATGAAACTAATAAGAATTCATTTGACTTGGATACTAAATCATATCAGCCGTCTAAACTAGAAAATGTACTCACACTTAGAAAGCTGATATATGTCATTTGGTTCATAGGATTTATAATTATAACTTTATACTACTTGATTTTCAACCTAAAACTAATACATAAATTCAAAAAATGTAAGTGTAATGATTTACAATTAGAATATTTATTCACTAGCTGTAAAACAGTTATAGCTCCTACACAAAATGTGAGATTGATAGTTTCAAATTTTATTAATGTTCCTTCGCTATATGGTATAATACGTCCAGTTATTATTATGCCAAAATCTATCTTGGCTAATAAAGAGAAAAAAGAAGTCAGACTTTTACTAATACATGAGTTGATGCATTTAAAATTAAGACATAATGTTATAAAAGGTATCTATCTGCTTTTAACAACCATATATTGGTTTAATCCATTAATATGGTTAGGACTAAAAAAGTTAGATGAAGATGGTGAATTATACTGTGATAATGAAGTTGTTAATTTTATTAGCTCTGCCGATAATATTGCTTATGGTAATCTAATAATAGACTTAGCATCATATGATCAAGATTTCAAATTACCAATTCAGGCAGTCAGCTTCATAAACAATAAAAAATACATCAAGAAAAGAGTATTGAATATAGCCTATAAAAAAAGCAAAAATCGTAAAACTAGAATTATTGGATGTTTAATAACTTTTATTATGGCATTCACTCTAATGACTTCTGCTAAAACAGATACCTCTTTATTAGCGGATAGAATAGAACAAGAAACAGGAACTATATTAAATACTGAAGCTAAAAAAATAATTAATATATTAGATAAAGCTGATATTGGTTATATATCCACCACCCATACTGATAATGAAATTCTTATAAAATATGATTGTAAAACAGATTCAATTAAACAACATACTAATTTATTTAGTATCAGAATTATGGACATTGATGGTGTTCCAAAAAAATGTGCTATTTACATAGAACAATTAGAAAATACTCCTTCAGCAAAAAAGTACTATATGCCATTATTTACAGATGTCCTGGACTCATTATTCAATAATGATAACATTACAAACTTTATAACTCAAAATTACAGCATTAAAAACTCGCAAAATACAGAAGAAACTATTATAGATAATTATAAGATTAATCATATCATGGATGGGAAGCACAAATTCTATATTAGCTGGAAATAACCAATTGTTAGAAATCACAACAAAAAAAGCTTATTTTAATATTAATTAATACTAAAATAAGCTTTTTGTAAAACAATGTAATAATATCACTTTCTATATTCAATTTTTTTATCTCGTATCATTAGATCCTCTACAGCTTTTTTAGTATCTTTACCTTTAAACAAAACCTCATTTACTTCTCTAATAATAGGCATTTCAACTTGATATTTTTTTGATAAATCAAAGGCTGCCTTTGCTGTATATACACCTTCAACTACCATCTTTACCTCATCAAGTGCTTCTTGTAAGCTATATCCTTTTCCGATTAAAATACCGGCTCTTCTATTACGACTATGCATACTTGTGCATGTTACAATTAAATCACCAATACCTGATAATCCACTAAAAGTTTGTTCATCAGCTCCCATAGCTACACCAAGTCTGCTTATTTCTGTTATACCTCTTGTCATGAGTGCAGCCTTAGTATTATCACCAAATCCAATTCCATCTGAGATACCAGCAGCTAGAGCAATAACATTTTTCAGAGCTCCTCCCATTTCTATACCCATTACATCAGAACTGGTATATACTCTAAAATCAGAGTTCATAAATATGTCTTGAACTTTTTTTGCTGTATCATGATTTTCTGAACCTGCAACACAAGTTGTAGGTATATTTCTTGATACTTCTTCGGCATGACTTGGTCCAGATAATACTGCCACAGAATTATCTGGCATCTCATCACTTATAACATGAGCTAATGTATAAAGTGAATCATCTTCTAATCCTTTCGCTACATTAACAATAATTTGTTCTGTAGTAACGTATTCTTTCATCATCTTTGCTGTATTCCTTACGAATTTTGATGGAACTGCCATAACAAGCATATCTTTGCCTAAGATAGCTTCCTTAAGATTATTGGTAATAATAATCTCAGTTGGAATATGTATTCCTGGAAGTTTTGACTTGTTTTCTCTAGTGTCATTTAATAAATTTACTTCATCTTCTATAATTGACCAAAGAGTAACCTCATGTCCATTATTACTTAGTAATATAGCTAAAGCAGTTCCCCAGCTTCCTGCACCTAAAACAGATACAGTGGCCATGTTAATCACCTCACATAAATTAAATAATTATTTCATTCACTTTTAGATAAATCTTTTTTATGTCCTAGCTTATTTTCTGTACCATTAAGTAATCTTTTTATATTTGCTCTATGATTATACAGTGCAAAACTCATCAGTATAGCGCCTAATATAATATATTGTGGTTTGTCAGTATAAAATATTGCCATTAGAATAGGAATAGAAATTGCCATTAATATTGATCCAAGCGAAACATATCTTGATATAAAAATTACTACTGCCATTAGTCCAATAACAATTAAACCTATCCTTATATCAACTGCAGCTAATAACCCTATAGTAGCTGCAATTCCTTTTCCACCTCTAAACCCTAAGAAAACAGGCCAATTATGACCAATAACAACACCCACACCTGCATAATATCCCATAAGGACATCATCAAAGATAAGGGAGCAAACCAATACTCCAATAACAGCTTTAATTACATCCATAAAGAATGTAATTATACCTGCTTTCCAGCCCATAACTCTAATAACATTAGTGGTTCCTGCATTACCGCTTCCATATTTCCTTATATCTAATCGTCCTTTGATACGACTAATAATATAAGCTGATTGAAAACATCCAATAAGATAACCAATTAATAAGCTAGCAATTATCTTCATCTATTTACCCTTTTCCTTTCTTTCTCTTATAATAAAATGAATAGGAGTCCCCCTAAAACCAAATGAATCTCTTACTCTATTCTCAATATATCGCTTATACGAAAAATGCATCAAACTCTTGTCATTCACAAATATAATAAAAGTAGGTGGTTTGATAGAAATTTGAGTCATATAATATAGTTTCAACCTTCTACCTTTATCTGAAGGAGGTTGATTCATTGCCGTTGCATCATATAAAACATCATTAAGAACACCAGTTGAAACTCTAAGAGCATGATTTTGAATTACAATATCAATATTCTCAAATAACTTGTTAATCCTTAACCCAGTCAAAGCAGAAATAAAAATTTTGGGAGCATAAGTCATATAACTAAGAGTCGTATCTACATTACTAAGGTACTTGTACATAGTTTTATCATCTTTTTCTATAGCATCCCATTTATTAACAGCGATAATAGCCCCTTTACCTCTTTCATGGGCTATTCCTGCAATCTTTGCATCTTGTTCTGTTATACCTTCAACAGCATCAATTAATAATACAACAATGTCTGATTTATCAATAGCTGTTACTGTTCTTATTATACTGTATCTCTCTAGTCCTTCTTTTTCTATTTTATTTTTTCTTCTAAGCCCTGCCGTATCAACAAAAATATATTCATTACCGTTATATTCAACGATTGTATCAACCGCATCTCTTGTTGTCCCTGCTATATCGCTTACTATAACACGTTCTTCTCCAAGAAGCTTATTAATTAATGAGGATTTTCCTACATTAGGCTTACCAATTACTGCTATTCTAGGTAAATCAAGATCTTTACTATCACCCTTATCCTCATCAAAATGAGATACAACTTCGTCCAACATATCACCTATACCTGTTGATTGGGCAGAAGATATAGCAAAAGGTTCACCTAATCCAAGATTATAAAATTCATATACATCATATTGTAATTTATCTCTATTATCAACTTTGTTAACACATAATACAACAGGTTTATGTGCACGTCTAAGCATATCTGCAACTTTATAATCTGCATCAGTAAGTCCTGATTTAACATCTACTACAAAAACAATAACATTAGCAGTATCAATAGCGATTTCAGCTTGGTTTCTCATGTAAGAAAGCATTTTATCATCTGTAGTGGGCTCAATACCTCCTGTATCTATTATAGTAAAATCATACTTCAACCATTCTACATCAGCATATATTCTGTCTCTTGTAACACCTGGTGTATCTTCTACAATAGAAATTTTAGCACCTGCTAGTTTGTTAAATAAAGTAGATTTTCCTACATTGGGTCTTCCTACTATGGCTACTACTTCTCTACTCATAAATAAGTACTCCTTATCCTAATATATTCCTAATAAATTCTTGTCCAGTTGATTTTACAACAGTAACTTTTACTTGTAAAGTATTTTCTATATCCGTTACCGTAATATCATCTAGTAAAGTTTCTTCTCCACTTCTAAGTAAATTACAAGGTAAAAGTAATTCATCACCTAATTCTTTATCTTTCAACTGCTCAATAATATCTTTCCCTGTAAGCAGTCCTGATACGGTTATATTATGCCCAAAGAAATTATTAATAATTGGATGAATATTTACTTTTATATTTGGGAATTTTTCTTCTAATTTATCTATCATATCCTTAATCATGTTACAAGCTAATGTCCCAGTAACTATAGATACATTTCTTACCAATTTTTCATCGGTATTTAATTCATTATAACACAACATAAACTCATCAAGCAATAACCTTGACATACCTACACCATTTTCAAATTGAAGATATCCATCATAATTATCTTCATTGGGAAATGGTTTTCCTGCTAGTAGATAAAATTCATCACCTGCATGAATGAAATGTGTACCTGTCTCCTCATAGATGATATCTTGCCATTTATGAATAATATCAAGGATTTCTACTGCATCTTCTTTAGTAAATAATTCAAGTTCAAAAAGACCTTCCCTATACCTAGACAGTCCTACTGGAACAACTGAAACACTTTGCATATGAGGAATGAATTTTCTTAAGCTGTCAATAGAATAATCTAGCTCTTTACCATCATTTATTCCCTTACACAGTACTATTTGCCCATTCATTGTGATACCAGCATCATAAAATTTCTTCATATAGCCAACTAATCTATCAGCAAAACGATTATTCAACATTTTCTTTCTAAGTTCCATGTTCATTGAATGTACTGAAATATTAATTGGAGACAAATGATACTTAATTAACCTGTCAACATCTTTATCCTTCATATTTGTTAGAGTTATATAATTGCCTTGTAAAAATGATAACCTAGAATCGTCGTCTTTAAAATAAAGTGTATCCCTCATGCCTTTTGGCAATTGGTCAATAAAACAAAATATGCATTTATTACTACAAGACTTATACTCATCCATTAAATCATTTTCAAAATCTATTCCTAATTCCTCATTATAGTCTTTCTCTATTTCAAGAAGCCATTCTTCACCATTATCTTTTAGAATTAAAACTTCTAGATACTCATCATCCACCAAAAAATGATAATCAAGAGCATCTTCAACAAATTGATCGTTAATAGAAATCAATTTATCTCCGGGCTGTATTCCAAGTTCATAAGCTATGCTATCATTTTTCACATGCATAACCTTATGAAATTTATCTTTCATTAAAAACATTCCTTTCAGTCATAACACTACTTCAGTTCCATTATCGCTGCTAAACTACCTCTCTTGCCATCAGTTCCTCTATGTGAGAACATCTCATCTTTATCGCAATTAGTACAGATATCTGTAATAGTGATATTTTCTTTATTAATTCCTACATCTAGTAATATTAACTTATTTGCTGCCCATAAGTCAATTAAATATTTTTTTTTTGTTTTTTCATGAATAATCTCATTTTGTTCTTCAATGTCAAATATTTTTTTGAACTCGTCAACTACTTCACTTCCTACTTCAAAACAACAAGGTCCAATAGATGGACCAATACAACAAAGTATATCTTTAACATTTGAACTGAATTCACTAACCATTTTTGTAACCGTTTTAGAAGCTATCTTTTGTACTGTGCCTCTCCATCCTGAATGTGATAATGCTATTACTTTTTTAACTGGATCCAAAAAATAAATAGGTACACAATCGGCATAGAAAGTTACTAGAGGAACCTTAGACTCGTTAGTTATTAATCCATCAACACCTTCAATATCACTCTCTCTAAAAATACCTTTGCCTTTATCCTTACTTGTTATAACTTTAATAACATCTCTATGAACTTGGTCAGAAAAAACCAAGTCTTTATAATCAATACCTACACTACTACACAATATCTCAAAGTTCTTTATAACGTTTTCGTCTAAGTCTCCTCTATTAAACCCAAGATTCATACTCTCATATATTCCTTTACTAACACCGCCTAATCTAGTACTAAAACAATGGTTAGTGATTCCTGCCCTTTCAAAAGCAGGAATTGTAAAATACTCTAAATCGTCTATTCGATTAATTTTTAAAACTTTTGATTTCAATATCACACAACCTTTCTTAATTACATTTAAATGCATCCTTGACTACCCTTATTCGCTTATCGATAATTTCTACTACATCAAACCTGATATCCACATTAAACAATCGTTTGGCTTTTGCATAATACATAGCTGTTTTAACTATCCGTTTCTGTTTATAATATCCTACAGCTTCTATAGGATATCCTGTATCAACATTTCTACGATACTTTACCTCAATGAATGTTAGATAATCTAAATCCATTCCAATTATATCTATTTCACCGAACCTGCATCTATAATTCCTATCAATAATCTTATACCCTTGTTTTTCTAAAAATTTTGCAGCTATTTCTTCGCCTCTACTGCCAACAGCTCTGTTATTATTGTTTCCCATAAAAACCACCTAACTACAAGAAAGGCGACTATTTCGCGTTATTCTCGCAACTTCTATTTCATCTGTTTAAAAAGTGGAAGTTTCATATAAGATTAAATAGATTTATAAATATCATCTAAATCACTTACAAACACTAAAATTTCCGCAACTATTTGATAGAGTTCAGGCGGTATCATATCTCCTATATCCAATTTAGTTAGACTTTCAACCAATTTCTCATCTTTATAAACAGGTAATTCTTGTTCATTCGCTCTTTCAAGAATTTTATCAGCTACTATTCCTTTACCCTTAGCAATAACTGTTGGGGCAGTTTCATTCATATCATATTTTATTGCAGCAACTTTTTTAATTCTTCTTTTATCCACTGTACCACCAACCTTAATTAATTCTATACTCTCATATCAAATGAATATCTTTTAACAGCGTTAGCATTATTTTTCCTTTTCATGAAATCTTCTACAAAATTAAAATCCTTTTTATTATTGATAACACTAAGTCCAGTCACGTTTATATCAAAGCTTCTAATTCTCTTATGCAAATTAATAATATGGTCATCAACAATTTTTTTCTTTTCTTCATCTTCCACATAGAATTTGCATTCAACATTATTCCCCTGTTTATTAATATAAACATCAATATGACCAAGATTAACATAATCAAGTCTAAGTAATGCTGATATAGAATTAGTATTATTTCTTTTTTTTAATTCTTTCTTATTTTCAAATATATATAATTCACTATTCAATAACTTGTTTCCAAATTTAAAAGGTAATTGAACGTAATTAAAATTATTATTAAGATTATTTATAAACTCTATATTATTCTTTATCTTAGTAGCGTCTTTTGTAATACCATTACCTTTACCTTCTGTTACCCCTTGAGTTAGCTTAATGATATTAAGAATTTTTTCATAGACATTGTTAAAATAATCATTTATCAATTTGGGATTCTGTAATGCTCCTCTATTAAGATAGATGTTTTTATCTACTGCAGTTTTTAATAATTTGTTAGTAATAACATTATTAAGATCAAATTTTTCTTTATCTTGAATTTCAAGAGAATATATTTCTTCCAGTAGTCTCTGTAATGGTAAATCTTTAGATAGATTTAATGTATTATTATCTTTTATCAAATATGTACTATTCAATTCTCTTTTTAGTTCTTGGATAGCTTCTTGTGGTAAAACATCCCCTAATTTAATAGTTACCCCACTCTTACCATTTTCTTCATTTATTTCATTATTAACTATTTCATTTCCTTTTGGTAAGTTAGAATTATCGCTCTCATCAATAACTCTATTACCTATTACACTATCTATTTCATTATTCATAAGAATATTTAATAATCTATACTTGGCATCTATATCTGTATTATCAACTATTTGATTAGTTAAACTAATTATCTCTTGCTTAATTGATTGATTATTATTTGTGTAATTAGCTAGCTGATTAATGTTCTCCTCAGTAACAGGTATGTTGTTTTTCACGAGTAAAATCAAATCATCAATACCAGTTCCCTTAAATTGCCTTGATAATGTTAGAATTTTATTTATAAACTCTTTATCTACCGGCATATTATTATTTAATAATTTGTCTACTATTTCAGCATTTTTCTCATTTATTGTAACTCCTGCTTCTTCTAATATCTGATATAATTTATTACTTTTAGGGCTATGGCCTTCATCTATTATAGGCTTTAGAAGAATTTGCTCTAGATTAGATTCCTTTACTTGAAACAAAACTTTCTGACCAATGTTAAATTCCATTTGATCAGTTAACTTAGCTGTAAGTTCAGCCCCATTGGCTAACTTTATTAATATATTCTTTTGTTTTATATCAAGTATTTCTCCTTTAAGTGTTTCACCTTTCTTAAAATCTTTAATATTAACTTTGGATATTTTAGGAATGTTTATCCTTTTATCGATTTGTTTATTATAATTAATCCGCAAGGTCACTCATCCTTTCACATAAAAGTGGTGGTTTGCAGCTTGATATTTATAATATAGACTTAATAAAAGATCTTCTATGTATTGGACATGGTCCATATTCTTTAAGTGCTTCTATATGTTCTTGTGTACCATATCCCTTGTTTTTAGCGAATTTATATTCAGGGAAAAGCTGATCATAATCTTTCATTAACCTATCTCTATATACTTTAGCAATTATACTTGCAGCTGCAATTGAAATACTTTTGGCATCACCTTTTATAATAGGTTCTTGAGGTATCTTAATCCTTGGAATTGTTACTGCATCCACTAATATCATATCTGGTTTTATTTCAAGGCTATCAATTGCTGATATCATAGATTCATAAGTTGCATTAAGAATATTAATATCATCAATAACATCTACATTAGTCATACCTACGCTAACTGCAATAGCCTTTTCCATTATAATATCATATAGTTCTTCTCTTTTTGCTCCACTCAATTTCTTAGAATCATTTACGTATAATATATTCACATCTTTAGGGAGAATTACAGCAGCACTAACAACTGGTCCAGATAGGGGTCCTCTACCAACTTCATCTATTCCGCATATGTATTTTTTGTCAGGATACTTATTTTCGTAAGCTCTCATTTGTATAATACGTTCAACTTCTTTTTCATAAGCTACAATCTTTTTTTCGTATTTATCTATTAATTTTTTTACGCCTGATCGTTCATCAGACTTTAATTCATTAAGTTTATCTTCTAAATTACATATGGGAAAGTTACTCAATATATCTTTTATATCGGAAATTGTCATATTTGTCATTATACTTTTATTCTCCTTTTCAACGAAACAAGCTATCATTCATAAAATCTAATTAAAATTATAACTCTGATTCTTAACTGTATTTAAAATTATTATATCTTATTCATAAATATCGTATTAACTATCTATATCTACATTTCATCATAATTCTATTATCAATATCCATTAATCAAACCGTTTTTTATTTCATCGATTCTACGTCTTTCCGGTTGGTGTTTAACTTTCTTCTTACAAATATTTAAAAACTTTATAATAAACATAATTTGTTTATTTTCCTCTTCTTTAGATATTTTACCTCTGCCTGTTCTATCACATAAAGATAATAATGCTATTTCAGTTACAGAAGTTTCATTAATCATTTTTCCGATTTGTGAAAAAGGTAGTTCTTTACAAACAAATAATGGCTGCATATGCCATCTTACTAATTTAACAACTTTGTTTACAAATAAATTATCCTCTAAAAATGTTAGTAAATAATTCCTAGCGATATCTTCTCCATGTTTATCATGGTCATATGAAGTTATGCGTCCTTTTATGATTTTTGTGGTAGTTATCTTACCAACATCATGTAAAAGGGCAGCCCACATAAACACTTTTTTATCTTCGCTTAATCCTTTTATCTTTGCTGCTCTATCAATTACTTCCATAGTATGATTATATACATTACCTTCTGGATGATACATAGGATTTTGCTCAATTTTTTTTAAATCTAATAAAATTTTCACAGGATAAGTATTATTATATTCTTTTTCATGCAATAACAGATTATTAAAATACTCTGATGGTCTTATATCATTTAATAAATGGAAATCAAATTCTTCAAATAGTTCAATAAGATTATTCATGTACTCAACTCCTAATAATATTTTTAATAATATTTTTACCTTATTTAAATATATTATTAAGTTAAATGGATATAAATAAATTACAACTACTAAATTTTAAAAACAGCTAGATTTTATAATCCAACTGTTTCTATAGTAATTTTACCAAGTATTCCATTTCTAAATTCATCCATTAAAATAATTGCTGCTTTATTTAAATCTAATACATTACCAGCTTTTATCAGATTTCTATTTTTTGCAATATTTTCTAATATTTCAATAGATTCTAAATTATTAGCATCAGTTAATTTATATCTAGTTACTAGCCTATCCAAATAATTCTCTTTCAGATAGTTAATTAAAATCAATGCCAATTCTTCAATATTTAATATATCATCTTTAATTGACCCTATTAAAGCCAAATTAATTCCAACTTGTTGGTCCTCAAATTTCGGCCATAGGATTCCCGGTGTATCAAGAAGTTCCATGTCCTTCTTTAATTTAATCCATTGCTTACCTTTTGTAACTCCCGGTTTATTTCCTGTTTTTGCACTTGCTTTTCCAACTAATTTATTAATAAAAGTAGACTTACCAACATTAGGTATACCTGCCACCATTGCTCTTATAGGTTTATTAATTAAACCTCTTTTTTTATTTCTCTCAATTTTTTCTTTACATAGCTCAGATGATTTATTAATTACTTGATTAATCCCTTTTCCATTTTTAGAGTTAACCAATACAACACTTAAACCCATATTTTCATACCACTTTATAGATTCTTCTGTTTTACTTCTATCCGCTAAATCTATTTTGTTAAACACAATAATTCTCGGTTTATTCCTTGCTATATTGTCCATATCGGGGTTTCTACTGCTTATTGGTACTCTTGCATCAATTAACTCAATTATGACGTCCACAAGCTTGATATTTTCTTGCATCATACGCTTAGCTTTGGTCATGTGTCCTGGGTACCATTGTATATTCATATCATTCTTTCCTTTCATTGTACATAATTCCATAAGAATTTCTTCTATCTAGTCACTATCTAGTCACTCCATTAGTATATGGAATATATCCATTAGGTAATTCATTATATATTATATATTTATTAAATGGATGCTTCCTATAGGAAAATAAGGAGCAACATTGCTCCTTATAAATTTTCTGTTTTGTAAGGCTTACTTAACAAATCCAAAATCTTTAAGTGGCCATATTCTAAGTCCAGCTTTCCCAATTATATCTTTCTTGCTAATCGTTCCAACATCAGTATAACGACTGTCTGAACTATTATTTCTATTATCACCCATTACAAAATATTCACCTTCTGGAACAGTAAATGGGAATTCTCTATTACCTAACTTACTATCATCAATAATATCAAAATCTTCGTCTAATTTTTCTTTATTAATATATACTTGTCCATTGATTATATTAACTTCATCATTAGGTAATCCAATAATTCTTTTAATATAATTTTGGGATGGATTCTTTTTATAAGGAAAAACTACAATATCATATTGTTTAGGATTTACAAATCTATAACTAATTTTGTCAATAATTACGTGATCGCCATTATGAAGTGTCGGTTCCATAGATTGTCCAATAACATTTGTCTTCTGAAATACAAATGTTGTTATAAGTAATACTGCAACTAATACAATTCCTATATCAAGTACCCAACTTAATATTTCTCTTCCCAAAGTTGTGTTCTTCATGCTTTACACCCTTCTTTCATAAGACTAAAAACATTGCATAAAGTTGTTTTATCATATGCATATAACGTACTAAAATAAACAAAAAGGGACTAATACATAGTACTAAGTCCCTCACTAGTCAAATTAATCATCATAACAGCTATCTGCAAACTATACCATGTAACTTTATAGTTAATTCTTAGTTAAACTGCATATTGAAATAATTTAATTATCTAATTAATTCTTTAACTTTAGCAGCTTTACCAATTCTGTCTCTTAAGTAGTTAAGTTTAGCTCTTCTAACTTTACCACGTCTTATGACATCAATATGGTCGATAATTGGTGAATGTAATGGCCAAGTTTTTTCAACACCTACACCATAAGAAATTCTTCTAGCTGTAAATGTTTCGCGATTGCCACCGTTTTGTCTTTTCATAACTACACCTTCAAACATCTGTAGTCTTTCACGGTTTCCTTCTTTAACTTTAGCATATACTCTTATAGTATCACCAACATTAAAATCTGTTAAAGTATTTTCTCTTAATTGATCTTGTTCAATTTTACGTATTATATCGTTCATGTGTTTCCTCCTAATATCTAGATGTTCTTAATACATTTTTCGTAACAGAGGACCATCCGTACTCACATTAAATTACTATATCATACTTCCTCATTATTTGCAATATCTATCTAAAATTTTATTATCCTTTTCTGATAGATTAGCTTTTTCTAATAAATCAGGCCTCTTCTTGTATGTTCTTATCAATGATTGTTCTCTTCTCCAATCATCAATATTTTTATGATGTCCGGATAATAATATATCAGGAACTTTTTTATCCATAAATAACGCAGGTCTTGTATATTGAGGATATTCTAATAAATTATCATCAAAGGATTCTGTTTCTGCAGATACTTCATTAGATAGAACATTAGGTATTAATCTTGATATGGCATCAACCATAACCATTACAGCTAGTTCACCACCAGTTAATATATAATCTCCTATGGATACTTCATCTGTAACTATCATATCAATAACTCTTTCGTCTATGCCTTCATAATGACCGCATAAAAATATTAATTCTTCTTCCTTAGATAATTCCATAGCCATCTCTTGATTAAATGTTTTTCCTTGAGGTGTTAAATATATAACCCTAGGTTTACTATTATATCCATCTACAATTCCCTTATAAGCCTCATATATAGGTTCTGGCTGCATTACCATACCAGCACCCCCACCATAAGGATAATCATCTACCTGCTTATGTTTATTATAAGCATAATCTCTAATATTGATAGTATCTATTTCAATCAAGTTTTTTTCCTGAGCTTTACCAATAATACTTGAATTAAGTCCTTGTTTAATCATGTCTGGAAACAATGTCATTATGTTAAACTTCACTCATCAATCAATCCTTCCAGTAATGAAACTATCATTGTTTTACTATTCATATCTATTTGTTTTATGCATTGCTTTAGCGCAGGTATTAAAATTTCTTTTTTGTCTTCAGTTTCAATTACATATACATCATTACTTCCAGTAAATATAATATCTTTTATAGTACCTAGGTATTTACAATCATCAGTACTCACTTTTATATCCATAAGGTCTTGTACATAATATTCGTCATCTTCTAAAGGTAATGCTAGTTCTCTAGGTATTTTAACCATTGATTGTTTCAACTTCTCTGCACTAGTCATGTCTTGTAATTCTTCAAATTTAATGATAATCATATTTTTAAAGTATTTTATATTTTTAATCGTATATTTTTCTAGACTTTTATTATTATCAATATACACATAATCCAGTAATTCAAATCTTTTAGGATCATCAGTTAAAGATAATACTTTAACTTCGCCCCTAATACCATGTGTATTAACTATTTTGCCAATATTGAAGTACTCCATACACTCACCTACAAATAATTTTTTAGATATATCTTGTTTATGATTTTCTTATAATATTATAAAAAGGCTAGGGAATCCCTAACCTTATTGTAGAATTTCTACAACAACTCTTTTCTCTTCTTTTGTTGCAGCAGCCTTGACTACAGTTCTTATAGCCTTAGCAATTCTACCTTGTTTTCCTATTACTTTTCCCATATCGTCAGGTGCAACTTTTAACTCTAATATAATTGAGCGTTCTCCCTCAATTTCATTTACTTTAACATCATCTGGATTATCAACTAATGCTTTAGCGATAACTTCCACTAATTCTTTCATGTTGTACACCTCCAACAATTACTTTACAACTCCAGCTTGCTTCAACAATCTTTTAACTGTATCAGAAGGCTGAGCTCCGTTACTTAACCATTTGTTAGCAACTTCTTCATTTATCTTTAAATCAGTAGGATTTTTTGTTGGATTATAGTAGCCAACTTGCTCTATAAACTTACCATCTCTTGGTGATCTAGAATCAGCAACTACAATTCTATAAAAAGGAGCTTTTTTTGCACCCATTCTCTTTAATCTCATTCTTACTGCCATTTGCGTTTCACCTCCCATATTATATTAAAATATCTATATTAGACTAATTAAAACATTTGATTACTTCTAACTAGCCCATAAAAGGAAATTTATTAAATAATCCTTTTTTACCTTTACCTTTCATCATACCACTAAACTGTTTCATCATCTTCTTGGATTGCTCAAATTGTTTGATGAATCTATTTACATCTTGGATATGATTACCTGAACCATTAGCAATTCTTCTTTTTCTTGAAGGATTAATCAAATCTGGATTAGACCTTTCTTCAAGCGTCATAGAATATATCATGGATTCCACTTTTGATAACTCTTTATCATCTATTTCAACATCTTTCATCTGTTTATTCATACCAGGAATCATCGACATAATATCGCCAATAGAACCTAGTTTTTTTACTTGCTGCATTTGCTCTAGAAAATCGTCAAAGGTAAATTCAGCTTTTCTAAATTTTCTTTCCATTTCAGCGGCTTTTTTAGCATCAATCGCTTCAGAAGCTTTTTCAATTAATGTTAAAACATCACCCATTCCAAGGATTCTTGATGCCATTCTTTCAGGATGGAAAACCTCAATATCAGTAAGTTTTTCTCCTATACATGCAAATTTTATAGGTTTATTAGTTACCGCTCTTACAGAAAGTGCAGAACCACCTCTTGTATCACCATCTAATTTAGTCAAGATGACACCGTCAATACCTATTTTTTCATTAAAATTTTCAGCTACATTAACTGCATCTTGTCCTGTCATAGCATCTACTACTAATAATATCTCTTGAGGATTTATGATCTCTTTTATTTCAATAAGTTCGCCCATCATACCTTCGTCTATATGGAGTCTACCAGCTGTATCGATTATAACTACATTATTGCCATTTTTTTCTGCAAACTCAATTGCTGCTTTTGCAATATTAACTGGTTTATTCTTATCACCCATTGTAAATACTGGTACATCTATCTGCCCACCAACAACCTGTAACTGTTTAATTGCCGCTGGTCTATATACATCACAAGCAACTAATAGCGGCTTCTTACCACTTTTTTGAAGACTACCTGCCAATTTAGCAGTAGTAGTTGTCTTACCTGCACCTTGTAGACCAACCATCATATATACTGTTGGAGGTTCTTTTGAAAAAGTTAAATCAGATTTTTCTTCACCCATCAATTTAACTAATTCTTCATTAACAATCTTAATTACTTGTTGACCTGGTGTTAAGCTTTCCATAACCTCATAACCAACAGCTCTTTCTTTTATATCTTTAACAAATTTTTTAACTACTTTGAAGTTAACATCTGCTTCGAGTAATGCTAGTTTAACTTCTCTTAACGCTAGTTTTACATCTTGTTCACTAAGTTTTCCTTTTTTCTTAAGGGTAGAAAATATATTTTGGAACTTATCCGTCAAACTTTCAAATGCCATACACTAACCTCCCACTCGATTAATACTTCTATAAATTTTCTAATATTCTATTGCAAGTTTCCTGTATATCAGCTATTCTATCAGCCACTATTTCTTGGCTTTTCTTATCTTCTTTAAAACTATCAAAAATTTCACTTGCATAATTACAAATCTTTTCTACATTCTGCTTATTTATTAGAAATTTATCAACCAATTGTAACTTGCTCTCATAATTTTCAAGTTGTTTTTCACATCTTTTTAATGTGTCATGAACACCTTGCCTACTAATCTTCAACTGTTCCGCTATTTCTCCTAGAGAAAAATCATTCAAATGATATAATTCATATATTTCTTTTTGGTGTTTTGTTAATAATTCACCGTAGAAATCGTATAGTAATGTTTTCTTAAAAATATTACTCAAAATTAAATCACCACCTGTAAAGGTTATTTACTTTACAGGTGGTATTATATGATACTTTATTATGTTTGTCAAGTCTTTTTACTTGATATGCTTAAACTTTCTTGATTATATATATTGAACTTAAACATCTATACACCTAATTTCAATAAGTTCAAATATATTTTCAGCTATATTTAAAATCTATCCTTCAAATAAAGCTCTAACAAATTCTTCTGAATTGAATTGCTGCATATCATCAATTCCTTCACCTACACCTATATATTTAACTGGAATATTAAGTTCTGTTTGAATTGCAACAGCAATACCACCTTTTGCTGTTCCATCAAGCTTGGTCAGAACAATTCCTGTAATATCTGCAATATCTTTGAATTGTTTAGCTTGTTGTAGTGCATTTTGTCCTGTAGTACTATCAAGAACTAGTAGAACTTCTTTATGCGCTTCTGGATATTCTCTATTAATGATTTTGAAAATTTTTCTTAATTCTTCCATTAAATTTTTCTTATTATGAAGTCTCCCTGCTGTATCACATATTAATATATCTGTATTCCTTGCTTTAGCTGCTTGAACCGCATCAAATACAACTGCTCCTGGATCAGAGTTTTCTTGTTGAGAAATAAGTTCTACCCCTGCTCTATTAGACCATTCATTTAATTGATCTATGGCAGCCGCTCTAAAAGTATCAGCCGCAGCAAGTATCACTTTTTTCCCATCCTGTTTGTATTGATGAGCCAATTTACCAATGGTAGTCGTCTTACCTACGCCATTTACACCAATTACAAGAACAACCGATTTCTTCTCTGTAAATTCATAGAGATTATCTTCATTTTTCATAAGTTCTTTTAATTCTTCCATTAGTAATTCTCTGACACCAGTTGTATCTTTCACTTTATTTTCTTTCACTCTCACTCTTAGGTCTTCAATAATAGTCATAGCAGTATTAACGCCTAAGTCAGCAACTATCAACGCCTCTTCTAATTCTTCATAAAAATCTTCATCTATCTTAGTAAATGAGCTAAGTACCTGATCCACTCCACCAAGAATATTATTTCTTGTCTTAGTAAGACCTTTCACTAATTTCCCAAAAAATCCTGCTTTTTTCTTACCTTCTTCTTGTTCTTGTGAAATCTGGGTTTCTTCTTCCACCTCATCATTATCTTCAACAACTTCATCTTCACTTGCTATATCAACATTTTCATTACTATTATTTTCTTCATTAATTACATCTTCTTCTATTTCTTGTTGTGCTTCAATATCAACCACTTCTTGTTCATTCTCTGTAATATTTTCTGTTTGCTCTTCTTTTGTTTTATTTTTCTTCCAGCTAAATAAGCCCATAGTTTTATTTCCTCCTATCCATATGTCAAACTTTAGTTCACATACGTATGTCTGTATTTATCCTGTTAATTCACTTTCGATTAATTTCACAGAAACTCTTGTAGATATACCTTTTTCCTGCATGGTAATACCATATAGTGCATCTGCAGCTTCCATTGTTCCTCTTCTATGAGTAATAATTATAAATTGAGTATTATTTGATAATTTTTTTAAATATTTAGCAAATCTTTCCACATTAGCATCATCAAGTGCTGCCTCTATCTCATCAAGAACACAGAATGGAGATGGTTTTAACTTTTGTATTGCAAATAATAAGGCTATTGCAGTAAAAGCTCTCTCTCCACCAGATAATAGCATCATACTCTGTAATTTCTTACCAGGTGGCTGTGCAATAATGTTGATTCCTGATTCCAATACATTATCTTCATCCACTAAAAAAAGCAACCCTTTACCACCACCAAATAATTCTTTGAAAACTAGATCAAATTGAATCTGTATTTCTTTAAATTTATTTCTAAATTGCTTAATCATTTCTTTATCAAGTTCATTAATGATTCTAATTAATTTTTGTTCAGCTACTATCAAATCTTCTCTTTGTTCAGATAAAAAATCAAATCTTGTTATAACTTCTTTGTATTCTTCAATAGCATTAACGTTAACATCACCTAATACTTTTATTGCTTCTTTTAATTCTTTAACCTTAATTTTAAGTTGAGAGATAGTACCTAACTCATCTTTATATTCAATTACCATATTAAAAGTTAATTCATATTCATTCCACATATAATTAGTGATATTTTCTTTTTGCAATTCATATTTCATTCTAACATTTTGAAGTCTCATAAGTTCTTTTTCTAGCAAATTAGATTTTTCACTTAGGTTTTCTCTTTCTTCAAATAGAGCATTTTGTTTTATTGAAATCTCTTCTTTGTTCTTATTCAATATTTCTAATTCAGCGTGCATCAACCCAATACTATTAAGGATCACTTTTACATCTTTTTGATATTTGTTGATTAGACTGATCTTTAGTCCAATATTGCTATTATTACTTTGTAACTCTTCTACTAATTTTTCTTTTTGCTTATTTATTACTTGTATCTCATTATTTAATCTCAGGGTATTTTCCTTAGAACTATTTAATTTTTGTTTTATAGATGTTATTTTAATTTTTAAGTTAGTAATTTCTTCTGTTAAAGTATTTCTAATTACCTTCTTTTTTTGTATTATTTCCGTAAGTTTTAATACTTTATCTTCTGCCTCTGTATTTTCACTTTCAGTTCCATAAAGTTCTGCATTATACTGATCTGTAGTAGCTTTCAACTCAGTATTTTGAGTATCCAATTCATTTAATTCTACTTGGCTGTCGTCTATTTCTTGTTGTTTCTGTTTTATATCTTTAATAATCTGATTCATATTGATTTGCAATGAATTCATTTTAATATTAAGATTATGTTCTTTTGATATTAATTCTTTTGATTTATTTGATAGATCATTTCTTTCTGCTATTATTTTTGCTTTTTCTTCATTAGCTATATTAATTTCTTTTGTAATTTCCTTTATCTTGATTTTATATTCATCCAATTCTCTTTTTCTAGAAAGAAAATTATTTGCTTTGTTTTTATAGCTTCCTCCTGTTAAAGAACCTCCTGGATTCAATACTTCACCAGATAAAGTAACAATTTTCAACTTATAATTGAATTTCCTTGCAAGTATTACAGCATTGTCGATGTCATCAACTATAACAACTCTACCAAGCAGATACTTAATTATGTTATTATACATATTATCATATTTAACTAAATCCTTTCCATATCCTATAAATCCTTTTTCATTACTAATAGGATTATGGTTTTGATTTGTTCGAATACTAGTTAAAGGTAAAAAAGTAGCTCTACCGAATTTGTTGGTTTTCAAGTAGTTAATCATCTTCTTTGCAGTTTCTTCATCCTTAGTGATAATATTCTGTACACCACCACCAAGAGCTGTTTCTATTGCAATTTCATATTTTTTATCCACCTTTATGATATCTGCAACAACACCTAATACAGAATTAATATTATTTTTTGTTTTTAATTCCATAACTTTTCTTATGCTATAATTATAACCCTCATAATGTTCAGTTATGTCATTCAAAGCATTATATTTAGATTTATATTGATTTATTTGTTGATTATGTATATTTAAATTTTCTTCTATCTTATGTTTTGATTCATTAGTTTCTTTTATTTTATCTGTAGTAATGATTGTTTCTTTTTTTGTTTGTTGTAGATTTTCTTCCGTAAAAATAATTTTTTCTTCTAATTGTTCTCTATTATTGTTGAATATAATCGATTCATTATGTGTTTTATCAATTTTATCAATTAAAAAATTCCTTCTGCTTTCAATGTTTTCAAGCATAGTACTATATCTTTGAATTTTACTTTTTACTACTGTTATTTCGTTGAGTCTTTCAATAATATTGGTTTTGATTTCTTCAATAGTTGTTTCAGCACTATTTATTTCATCAGAAACTACTGTAAAACGGTCTTCTTTTTCCTTAAGTTCTAATGCTAGTGACTCTATATTTGATTTCAAATCAATAATTTGTTCTTCAATATCTTTTACATCGGCAAAATTAATCTCATGCTTAGAATCTAATTCATTTATATTTTCATCTATCCGTTCATTAGCGACTTTAATAGAACTAATACGTTCATTATTAATATTAATATTGTTTTCTATTCTTTCTTTCTCAAGATTGTTAGTTGAGATTTCATCTTTTTTATTATCTATTTTAATACCTATATTCTCTGTTTCCATATTCAAGTCGTTATATTTTAATTTTATTTCTTCATACTTGTTATTTACTAAAACAATTTCTTCATTGGTATCTTTTTCTTTAACACTAATATCATTAACATTTTTATCAAGTTTTTCATATTCAGTTATGAAAATGTTTACCTCATACTTTTTCAATTCTTCTTTTAATGAAAGATAATTTTTTGCGACTTCTGCTTGTCCTTCTAAGTTACCTTTTTGTCCCTCTAATTCTTTAATTATGTCATTTATCCTAAGAAGATTTTGTTTTTCCTGTTCTAATTTCTTATAAGCTTCTGATTTCCTTCTTTTAAACTTAACGATACCAGCCGCTTCATCAAATAGGTCTCTTCTATCTTCTGGTTTAGTACTTAGAATTTTATCAATCTGACCCTGTCCAATTATTGAATATCCTTCTTTACCTACCCCTGTATCTAAAAACAGTTCGTGAATATCCTTTAGTCTACATGCAGTTTTATTAATATAGAACTCACTTTCTCCCGAACGATAAACACGTCTTGATATAGTTACCTCAAGATAATCTATAGCCATTCTTTTATCATGGTTATCAATAGTAATATCCACTTGTGAGTAACCCACAGGACGTCTATTTTCTGTACCCGCAAAAATAACATCTTCCATCTTGGAACCCCTAAGCTGTTTAGCACTCTGAGCCCCTAGAACCCAACGTACTGCATCAGCAATATTACTTTTGCCACTACCATTAGGACCAACAATTCCAGTTATTCCTTCATTAAATTCAAAATTAATCTTATTAGCAAAGGATTTGAATCCTTGTAATTCAATATTTTTTAAGTACATACTATCTCCTTACCTCGTGCAAAATAATTATAGACTTATGCACTAAAGATTTATTGGATAAGATAAATTTCCTTAATCTTCCTTATGTTTAACTATCATTAAATGTAAAATGATTGGCAATGAACAATGGACAATTATTAATTCAAATTTATTGTTTTTGATAGTTGTCAATTGTACACTGTCAATTGAATATAACTAGATATTCTTAATTGCATCATACGCCCCATCTTGTTCAGCAGATTTTTTACTTCTACCTCTTCCATAACCTATTACTTTCCCGTCATGTCTTACCTCTACCACAAACAATTTGTTGTGATCTGGTCCTTTTTCCTTGACAATTATGTATTCTATTGGTTCTTCACTAGTCTTTTGTATAATTTCTTGTAAGTGAGTTTTACTATCAATAAATAATTTCCTTTTTTCAACATCTTTTAGTAATGTACTTATAATAAATTGTCTTGCAGCTTCTAAACCACCATCTAAATAAATAGATCCAATTAACGCTTCTACAGCATCTGATAAAACTGAAGCTCTAAATCTACCACCTGAATTCTCTTCGCCTTTTCCAAGTCTAATGAATTCCCCTAAATTTATCTCATTAGAAAAATTAGCTAATGTTGGTTCACATACAATACTTGCTCGAAACTTAGTCAATTCTCCTTCAAGCATATCTGTATAATTCCTAAACAAAAAATCACTAGTTACGATTTCAAGAACTGCATCACCTAAAAATTCTAGTCTTTCATTGTTTTCAAACTTAGACATCTTATGTTCATTAGCATATGAACTATGTGTTAATGCTTGAGATAATAACTTGACATTTTTAAACTTATAATTAATGACTTTTTGAAATTCGTTTAAATTTTTGTATTTATTTCTCAATATGTTCTCCTCCTTCGTTAAGGTTTACTAAATAAAGTGCTAGTGCCTTTATTATTCTAAAAAGCAAAGCCCTTAAATGTAAGGGCTTCCATTAGTCGTTATTGATTCTTGAATTAATAGCTTCAATTGCATCATTTACTGTTACAATTTTTTCTGCCTGATCATTATCAATTTCAATATCAAATTCTTCTTCAAGAGCCATAATTATTTGAACTAAGTCTAAAGAATCAACGTTCAAATCATCTACAAATTTTGTATCTTTTTTAATTTGTGCTTCGTCCACACTTGTAAATTCAGATATAATTGAAACCAATTTTTCAAATTCCATTTTAAATGCCCCCTTTATTCTTATACTAATTAAATTTCCATGTTTTCTTTTATCTTTTTATTAATTTCTTGGTCAGAGAATTTCTTGCATTGCAATATGGTATTTTTTATCGCTTTTGCGTCTGAACTACCATGGGTTTTAACAACTAACCCTTCTAACCCAAGTAATGGAGCTCCTCCATACTCAGTATAATCAAAGCTTTTTTTGAAATTTCTCAATGCTGGTTTTAATAAAACTGTCCCAATTTTAGATCTAAAATTTTGTAGTAAATACTTCTTGAGCATACTAAACATAGTTAAAGCAAACCCCTCAGTATACTTTAGAATTATATTACCAACAAATGCGTCACAAACAAGTATATCAGCTTTACCTTCAGGTATTTCTCTAGCTTCAATATTACCAATAAAATTAATATCTTCATTTTTTAGTAATGCATAAGTCTCTTTTACTAAGTTATTGCCTTTAGATTCCTCTTCACCAATATTAATTAGAGCAACTCTAGGATTCTTCACTCCTAATACATTCTCAAAATAAATAGAACCCATTTTAGCATATTGAACTAAATAACTTGCTTTAGAATCTACATTCGCACCACAGTCTATTAATAATGATACACCTTCTTTATGAGGGATAAGCGGGGCAAGAGCGGGTCTTTCAATACCTTTAATTCTTCCTACTATAAAAGTTCCTCCAGCTAGTATTGCACCAGTACTACCAGCAGAAACAAAAGCATTTGCTTTTTTTTCTTTTACTAGATTAAGACCTTTCACTAATGAAGAATCTTTCTTCCTTCGTATAGCCATAACAGGAGATTCGCAAGTATCAATAGTTTCTTTCGCATCCACTACCTCTAGTTGTTCTTTATTATATGTGTACTTAGCAAGTTGTTCATTTATGATAATATTATTACCAACTAAATAAACCTTTATGTTACTATCATCATTAATTGATTCTATACAACCTTTTATTATTTCATTTGGAGCATTATCGCCACCCATTGCATCTACCGCAACAGTTATCATTTTTTGCATCATTACACCCTCTAATCTACATTCTAAAAATACTATACTAAATTTTCACCATATTTTCAATATATTTTTTAAAATTTTTAGAATAGCTTATAGTAATTGAGGCAATAGCAATTGAAATAATTAAAGGCAGCATACGCTGCCTTCTAATTATTCAGTTTCAATAACTACTTTATTCTTGTATGTTCCACATGACTTACAAACTCTATGAGGCATAATTAATTCCCCACATTTACTGCATTTAACTAAGTTAGGAGCAGTTAATTTCCAGTTAGCTCTACGCTTATCTCTTCTAGCTTGTGATGATTTTCTTTTTGGTACTGCCATATTGACACCTCCTTAAAACTCTTTAAATAAATCTTTGAATACTGCTAATCTAGGATCGATATCACTGTTATCACAGTTACATGTAACCTTATTAAGATTAGCTCCACATTGATTGCAAATGCCTTTACATGTATCACTACATAATATTTTCATAGGTAAATCAATGATTAATTCATTTAAAGCTAATTTCTCTAAATCAAGATTATATCCATCAATATACTGAACTTTTTCTTCGTTAACATCATCAAAATTGATGTCTTTAGAAAAATTAGTTTCGATCTTATAATCTACTTCTTCCATGCATCTATCACAAGGAATCTTAAGTGTTCCTTTAACTAAACCCTTTAAATTAACTTTTCTATGACTAAGATTTGTTATCTCTAAGTCAATATAGATAAGGTCAACTATTCGGTAAGTAATTCCACCAAAATTAAATTGTTTGATGCTTACATCAGTAGATATTTTTTTATTCATCCCATCATTGGATAATAAATCAGTTAAATTAAACTTCATATCAACACCCCAATCATAATTTATTTTGAAAGGGAAACGTATAAAATAACCACATGTAATTATACATATCAATTATACTTTTGTCAACATTTTTAACAAAATTATGGTAGAATATGCATTAATTCAATTTTTAACTAAACAAGTCTTGCAGTTTCTCTAGCAATTGTCATTTCTTCATCTGTAGGAATTACTACTGTCTTAACTTTAGCATCTTTTGTTGATATATCTTTTTCTACGCCTCTACATTTATTAGCTTCTTTATCAATTTCAACTCCTAAGAATGTAAGGTATGAACAGATTTCTTCTCTTACCTCTGCATTGTTTTCACCAAGACCAGCAGTAAATGCTATAGCATCAATTCCATTCATCGCAGCTGCATAAGCACCAACATATTTTGCAACTCTATAAGAGAATACATTCATTGTAAGTTCTGCTCTTTTGTCACCTTTTTCTATAGCATTTTCTAAATCTCTAAAATCACTTGATATTTCTGAAATACCAAGAACACCTGATTTTTTATTTAAGATAGTATTAATTTCATCAATTGATAATCCTTCTTTATCAGCTAAAAATTGTACGATAGCTGGGTCCATATCTCCTGATCTTGTTCCCATTACTAATCCTTCTAATGGTGTAAGTCCCATACTAGTATCTATTGATTTTCCTCCATCAACAGCACAAACACTAGCACCATTACCTAAGTGACAAACTACTATTTTCATATCTTTAATATCTTTACCTAAGAAATCAGCAGTTCTATTAGATACGTATTTATGAGATGTACCATGGAAACCATATCTTCTTAATTTGTATTTTCTATAATATTCATATGGTAATGCATATAAATATGTTTTTGCAGGCATTGTTTGATGGAAAGCAGTATCAAATACCCCTACCATTGGAACATTAGGCATAATTTGCTTGCATGCATCTATACCGATTAAATTAGCTGGATTATGTAAAGGAGCTAAATCAGAACACTTCTTAACAGCCGCTATTACATCACTATTAATTACTGTTGAACTTGCAAATTCTTCTCCACCATGTACAATTCTATGTCCAACTGCATTAATTTCATCCATGCTCTTAATTACACCATGATCTTCTGAAACTAAAGCATCAATAACATATTTAACCGCATCTTTATGACTTGGCATATCCCCTTCAATTATTATAGTATCTCTACCAATTTTAGTATGTTTAATTCTTGAACCATCAATTCCAATTCTTTCACAAATACCTTTTGCCAATACTTCTTCATTCTCCATACTTATCAATTGGTACTTAAGTGATGAGCTACCACAATTTAATACTAATATATTCAACTTAACAATCTCCTTTTAATGTAATTTTTTATTTTTATTATTATAGTGATGCTTGTACTGCTGTAATAGCAACTACTCCTACGATATCATCTGCAGTACACCCTCTAGATAAATCATTAACAGGTTTTGCAATCCCTTGTGTAATAGGTCCGTAAGCTTCAGCCTTAGCTAATCTTTGAGTAAGTTTATATCCGATATTTCCAGAATCAAGATCAGGGAATACGAGTACATTAACATTCCCAGCAACTTCACTACCTGGTGCTTTAGAAGCTCCAACACTTGGTACGATAGCAGCATCCAATTGGAATTCTCCATCTAATTTAACATTTGGATTTTGTTCTTTTGCTAATTTTACAGCTTGAGTTACTTTATCAACATCAGCATGTTTTGCACTTCCCATTGTTGAGTGTGATAACATACCTACTACAGGCTCTACTTGTACTAAATCTTCAAATGATTTAGCTGAGCTAAGTGCTATAGCTGCTAATTCTTCTGAGTTAGGATTTTGATTTAATCCAGAATCTGCGAATAAGAAAGTTCCATTTGCACCATATTCACAATTAGGTACTACCATAACAAAGAATGCAGAAACCAATTTAGTACCTGGAGCTGTTTTTAATATTTGTAGTGATGGTCTTAATACATTTGCTGTTGCATTCACTGCTCCAGCAACCATACCATCAGCCATACCTTCTTTTACCATCATGACACCTAAATATAATGGGTCATTTTTCAATAATTCTTCTGCTTTTTCTTCAGTCATACCTTTATTTTTACGAAGTTCTACTAAATCGTTAACGTATTTATCCATCTTCTCGAATGAATCAGGATCAACAAAAATAGCTTTTGAAATATCCAATCCCTCTGCGACTTTTTCTATTTCTCCTTTATTACCAATAAGAACTACATTTGCTATTTCTTCATCAAGAATTTTTGCTGTAGCCTCTACTGTTCTTCTTTCTAATGATTCAGGTAATACAATTGTTTGATTTAAATTTTTTGCTCTGTTTTTAATGTTGTTTATAAAACTCAATTTAATAAACTCCTTTCAGTTCTCTAACTAAAATATTATCTACCTTACCCTATTATAATATTATTGTTCATTGTATACAATATGTTTTTTGTGTTTTTTTAAGTTTTTTTGTTTTTTTTCTAAAAAACTAATCATAATTAACTTAATTAGATGAACTGATTTGTAATATATCCTTCCACAAACATGCCATAAATATTAGAATATATATTTTCTCCATTAGACTTGATTTAACACATATTTTACTTTAATATTAAAATGAGTACTAAATAAGTTGGATTAAATAATTAACTAATCATAATTTGGAGTGCTCTTATTATTAAATTAAGTAGGTGATATTAACATGAGTACAGTAGGTATTATTGCAGAATATAATCCATTCCATAATGGTCATTCTTATCAATTACAACAAGCAAAGACAATCACTGGAGCAAAACATTGTGTTGTCATTATGAGTGGTAATTTTGTTCAAAGAGGCGAACCCTCCATAGTGAATAAATGGACTAGAACTAGGATGGCACTTTTAAATGGTGCCGATCTTGTAATTGAATTGCCAGTTCATTTTTCTACTTCCAGTGCTGAATTCTTTTCCTTTGCCTCGGTAAAATTATTAAATGATCTTGGTATCATTGATAATTTATGCTTTGGGAGTGAACTCGGTAATAGTTATGAATTAGGAAAAATAGCATCAATATTATGCAACGAACCAATTCACTTCAAAGAAAATTTAAGTATGTACTTAAAAAAAGGATTTAGTTTTGCCACAGCCCGTTCTAATGCCTTGACAGATTATCTGACCGACAACCATATATTAGATATATCCAAAGATGAAATAACCTCAATAATTAAATCCCCAAATAATATATTGGGTATAGAATATATGAAATCATTACTAAAATTAAATAGCGATATAAAACCTTATACTATCAAAAGAGTAGGTGCTTCATATCATGGAGATAATATCAGTGATAATTTATCTTCTGCTTCAGCTATGAGAAAAGTATTGAAAAAAACACCAAACGACCTAAATATGCTTATTAGACATATGCCCTCTTCAGCTTATGAACTAATGGAAACATCAATTAAAAATCAAGAAGGTCCCATATTTTTTGATGATTGTTCCTCATTGATTAATTATAAATTAAAAGTTTCAACTAAAGCTCAGATGGAAAATTGTATTGATGTCAGTGAAGGAATTGAAAATAGATTTAAGAAGGCTGTTATCAATTATAGTTCAATAAGTGATATTATTGGTTACACACGTACTAGAAGATACCCCATTTCTAGAATACAAAGAACATTACTTCACATTCTATTATCTCTTCACAAAGAGGATTTTTGGAAATTTGTAGATACGGGATTTGCACAATATGTAAAAATACTTGGTTTCAGAAAAGATAGTAGTGAGTTATTGAAATCATTAAAGAATAATTGTAATCTACCAATTATCTCTAATGTCAAAGATAGTATCAATACCCTTAATGATACAGGACTTAAAATGTTGAAAGATGAAATTAAGTGCAGTGATATCTATAATATCATTGTTGGTGATAAATATGGTAAATCTTCTAAAAATGATTATAGTCATCCCTTAATAATAATATGAAATTGCTACTTTTTTATTCTAAATATTATATATTGTAAATATACTTGTATTAATAATAAGCTATAAAAGGTATATATGAAAACAAAAAAAATATCAAAAAGTTTTATAATAAATATTTCGCTAATAATACTATTAATAACCATTCTAATACTTCCAAAAACTTCTATGGAAGCCGCTAAAAACGGTCTTTTATTATGGTTTGATGTTATAATACCAACTTTGTTCCCCTTTATTCTTTTATCTAATTTGATAATTAATACTAATATAATTAATTATATAAATTATATATTTACCGGGGTAATGTCTAGATTATTTCATTTACCTGGAGTTGCTGGATATGCTTTAATTACAGGATTATTGTCTGGTTATCCAGTAGGCGCTAAGATTACGGCTGACTTGCTGAATAAAAAGGCTATAACCCTAACTCAAGCGCAGTATATGTTAACATTTTGTAATAATGCAAGCCCTATGTTTATAATTGGATTCATAGCTACAGGTTTGCTGGATAATTCCCGTATTGGTATTTTTATGTTGATAACTATATATCTAGCTAACTTAATAAATGCTTTTATTTATAGAATCATATATGGGAAAGATCTACCAGCAATAAAAAACTCAACATCAAAATCAAAAGTAAATCAATCAATTAATTTTTCTCTTTTTGATGATTGTATAATGAATGCAATAAGTCTTGTAGTAAAAATAGGAGGTTATATAATATTCTTTTCAATAATACTAAATTGTTTTTATCTTATTCCAATAAAAGATAGTATAATAAAAAATTTTTTATTCAGTTTAATTGAACTGTCCAATGGTTCTAAGATACTAGTAGGTTGTAACTCTTCCATTCAAGTTACTTTTGTTTTGTTATGTACCTTAGTATCTTTTGGTTCTTTCTCTGTTCATGCTCAAACAGCAAGTGTATTAACTAACACTAAATTAAATATAAATAAATATATTTTATCCAAAATAATAAATGCTGTAATAACATTTATTACAGCACTCTTAATAACTCCACTATTAAAATAACCACATACTATGTACTTTTTTTCTTCACTTTTCTATTTTGAAGATCTTGCCGATTTTCAATTAATGTTTCTAACTGTATTTTCATGAATTCTTCTAATTGTTCATATACTTTATGTGTTTCAAATAATGTTTCTTTTGTAGATTCTTCAATCTTACCAATTATTTCATCTGCATATTCATATGCACCTAGTTTAAGTTCTCTTGAAGTATTTTTTGCTTCTGTAAGGATAATTTCTGCTTCTGAATAAGCTTGTTGCATTATTTCATGCTCGTTGATTAGTTCCATCATCTTATTTTCAGTTTCTTTTTCAACATTTTCAGCACTCTTCTTAGCATCCAAAATAATTTTTTCTTTTTCACTTATTACTCTTTGACAACGTTTTATTTCCTCTGGTAATTTTAATCTCATATCAGTCATTAACTCGTAAATGACTTCTGGATTCACCATTATTTTATTAGAAAAAGGCACTTTACTACAACTTTCAAAATAATCTTCCATTTCGTTTATTAAATCCATTATACTGCTCATTTTACATACCCCCTCTTATATAAATCATGATTATTTGTCTTTAAATTTTTTATTCATATAAACAGCTGTTTCCTGTGGAACCATTTTGCTTATATCACCACCATACATAGCAACTTCTTTCACAATACTAGCACTCAAAAAAGAATATTCTACTCTGGTAATCAAGCATATTGTTTCTATATTATTATCAAGACTATAATTGGTCTGCGCAATCTGCAGCTCATATTCAAAGTCAGATACCGCTCTAAAACCTCTTACAATAATTGTAGCGTGTTTTTCCTTCAAAAAATCTACCAAGAGCCCAGAAAAACTATCAACTTCTACATTTTCCATATCTTTTGTTAATTTTTTTAATAACTCTACTCTTTCTTCATTTGAAAACAAAGGTTGTTTAGAATTATTTTTCAAAACTCCAACTATAAGCTTATCAACTAGTCTAGCACTTCTTTTTATTATATCTAAATGTCCATTAGTTGCAGGATCAAAACTTCCTGGATATACTGCAATTCTCACTATTAGACCACTCCTTAAAAAATAATTTCTAACTTACTTAGTGATTATGTTTAATAAATGTAAATTTGTTAGTTCTAAAAAGTTTTTCATTAATTATATGATATTTCGTTCCATCAATAAAATCAAATGCTGTACCTATAGAACTTTCACATATTATCATACCATCTTTGTCAAGTAAATCATTTTGCTCTATTAGGGAAATCACTTTGCTCTCCCAACCTTGATCATAAGGAGGATCCATAAAAATTATATCAAATTTATCTTTATTAACATAAATTTTATCAAGAGCCTTCAATACATCAATTCTATAAATCAGAGCCATATCACTTAATTTGGTGTTGTCCAAATTCTCTTGAATACATTTCAGTGAATCAATACTCTTTTCAACGAAAACTGTCCTTTTAGCACCTCTGCTGAGAGCTTCTATCCCAATAGCTCCACTTCCACTAAATAAATCTAAAAATTCACTATCATATACATCTACATTAATTATATTAAACAACGTTTCTTTTGTTCGATCCGTAGTTGGTCTAACATCTAAACCTATCGGAGTTATTAAATTAATTCTTCTTGCTTTTCCTGATATTACTCTCATATGTAATCCTTCCTAATTATATAATAGCGCTAACAAAAGAGGCTACACCTCATTCCCCAAAGGGGATTTTCCTATAAGATAAAAAAAGTTACACATTATTATTTTAACCCATTAACAATAATTGTCAATAAGTATTATGTCTTAATCAAAAATTTATTGCAATAAATAAAACAAAAAGATGAGCACTAGCCCATCTTTCATATATTGTACATTAATATTAAATATCTCTTATTATTGACCCATTAAACTTTGTTCAGCTTTTTCAATCATTTTTTTAACCATGTATCCACCAACTGAACCATTTTGATATGATGTTAAGTCACCATTATATCCTTGTTTTAAAGGTACTCCTATTTCGCTTGCTACCTCATATTTAAATTTTGATAATGCTTCTCTTGCTTCTGGAACTACGTTTTTAGCCATTACTAGACCCTCCAATTCTTACAATGTAATTTTTTTTATACGCCTCTTCGAAGAGTTGTTTAATTAGGTTACGATATTATTATGTGTATATTTAATAATAATACACTAGCAAATATTGTTTTAAAATCTAATCTTTTCTAGTAATTAATGCATTAACCATAATTATGCATTTTTGATAAATTATAGAATTATAAAGATATCTGTTCTATTCTTTTTGTGAAGTATTTTTTCATTTTATCATTTAGATGTTTATATTCATCTGACTCCAATATCTTATCTTTAGATAATATTTGTTTTGCTAATAGATTTGCTTCTTTTAGAATGTCAATATCTCTAAATATATCTCCTATAATAAACTCGGGCAGTCCATGTTGTTTTAACCCAAATACATCACCCGGACCTCTTAATTTCAGATCATATTCAGATATAACGAAACCATCCGTATGCTTACACATGATATCCATTCTTTTTTTCGTTATACTATTTTTGGAATCAGTAATAAGTATACAGTATGATTTATACTTTCCTCTACCTACTCTACCTCTCAATTGATGCAAACCAGCTAATCCGAATCTTTCAGCATTTTCAATAATCATTAATGTAGCATTAGGAACATTTACTCCTACCTCTATTACAGTAGTAGAAACCAAAATGTCAATCTGATTATTGCCAAATCTTTCCATTATATCATTTTTTTCTTTTGCTTTCATTTTCCCATGTATATATTCCACTCTTATTTTATTGTCAATTTTTTCTTTTATCTTTTCAGTATATGAAATGACAGATTCTAGTTCTAGTGTTTCAGATTCTTCAACCATAGGACAGATAATATAAACTTGTCTACCATTACTAATTTCTCCTTCTATAAAAGAATATATACGCTCTCTATAAGAAGTATTAACTGTATAAGTTTCTATTTTTTGCCTGCCTGGAGGCATTTCATCAATAATTGAAACATCCATATCTGAGTATACTATAAGTGCAAGTGTTCTTGGTATCGGTGTTGCACTCATTACAAGTATGTGGGGTGAATTACCCTTGTTTGATAAATTTTCTCTTTGCTTCACACCAAACCTATGTTGCTCATCAGTAATTGCTAATGCTAAATTTTTAAATTCAACTTTTTCTTGTATCAGAGCATGTGTACCAATTAATATACCAATTTCACCATTTTTTAAGTTTTTATAAATTTCATCTTTTTGTTTTTTAGTCATGGAACCTACTAAAAGCTCAACCTTTACACCCATAGGATTAAGCAACTCAGTTATTGAATTATAATGTTGTTTGGCTAATACCTCCGTAGGTGCCATCATGCATGCTTGGTAATTATTATCTGCTATATACAATAGTGCTAAAGCAGCTACTATCGTTTTTCCTGAACCAACATCACCTTGTACAAGTCTATTCATCGTTTTATTAGATTTCAACTCATTCTTTATCTCAGACCATACTTTTTGTTGAGCACCTGTAAGACTATATGGTAATGATTCAAGTAATTTACTTTCATTAGGAATATCTTTTATCCTAAATCCATTAATTACGTCATTTGTATGTTCTTTAATTAAATTAAGCCCTAAAGCAAATAATAGGAATTCATCAAAAACAAGCCTTTTTCTAGCTACCTCTAGTGATTCATAGTTATCCGGATTATGAATCTGTCTGATAGAATAGTTATATTCAGCTAGATTATATTTTACCCTAATTTCATCAGGTAAGAATTCTTTTAATTGATTTTCAGTGTAGTTGATGGCCTGTTGTATGATACTGGTTATAAAGTTCATTGATATATCTTTTATAAGGGGATAAATAGGCTCTAAATGATTAATACTTTCGCTGTATTTATTAATCTCTATTATTGATGGAGAGCTCATCTGAACTATATTGTATTTATATTGAATTTTACCCTTAAAAACATATTTAGCTCCTATTTTCAATTTATTCTTAAGATAGGGCATAGAAAACCATATCGCAAATATTTCACCTGTATTATCCCTTATTTTAGTTTTAGTCAATACCATATTTCTTTTCCTGATATTTTGAGTTGGAAAACATATTGTTCCTTCAATGACATTGATTTCATCCATCTTGATATCTGATATTTTAGTTATAGGCATATTTCTTTCATAATCTCTTGGATAATAATCTAATAAATTACCTACAGTTTTTATCCCCATTTTATTTAATAAACTACTTTTCTTTTCTCCTATACCTTTTAAAACAACAACAGGTAAATTAGTATTCATAAAAGCCACCCTTTAATCTTTTTAATAAATTTCTATAGTAAAACTAAAAGCTAAAGAATTATATTCTTTAGCTAGGATAATTAATGCAATATTTATATTAATTCTACTCTACTGATAAAATATAATAATATAAAGGTTGACCACCGTAATGCACTTCAACATCACAATCTTCAAATCTCTCTTCAATATATTTTCCAAAATTATCTGCTACATTTTCGTCAACATCTTGACCATAATAAATAATAACTAATTCACTATCGTCATTGACTAACTGTTGCACCAACTCTTTGGCAGCAGTATCTAGCTCTTTTTCTACAGTGAGTATTTTATCATTACCTATCCCTAGTATATCTCCTTCTCTAATCTCTTTCTCATCTATACTAGTATCTCTAACAGCAAACGTAAGCTGACCAGTTGATACATCAGTCATTGAGTCTTCCATATTTTTTATGTTATCATCAACACTATTTTCATGTTCATAGCTAATCATCGCTGATATACCTTGAGGGATTGATTTTGAAGGGATAACTATTACATTTTTATCTTCACATAATTCGCTTGCTTGTTTAGCAGCTAATATAATATTTTTATTATTAGGAAGAACAAATACATTATCAGCATTAACCTGTTTTATGGCATTTAATACATCCTCTGTACTAGGATTCATTGTCTGTCCACCTTGGATAATATAATCTACACCTAGACTATTAAAAATATCCTTTAATCCATCACCGATGGATACGGCTACAAAGCCAACTTCTTTCCTAGGTTCATTAGAAATCTTTTCAGTATTTGAACTTACAGTATCTTGTTGTGAAATTACTTTTGATGTATGTTGCTGTCTCATATTATCAATTTTCAAATTCACTAATTCTCCTAGTTCCAACGCTTTTTGAATTGCAAGTCCAGGGTCATTAGTATGTACATGAACTTTAATAATATCGTCATACCCTGCTACAACTATAGAATCACCAATAGTTTCTAAATAATCTCTAAAAACAAAACTATCTTCTTCCGTAGTGTCTGAGTTATTAACATTTATAATAAATTCTGTGCAATAACCGAATTTTATATCTTCTGTTGATATTTTTGCTAGATTAGAATTATCTATTTCGACATCTGTATCAATATCAGTGACTATATCAAAATCTAATTCTTCTCCTGCTTGAAGTGACATGAACGCACCTTCAAAAACATATACTAGACCTTGACCACCTGCGTCAACCACACCAGCTTGTTTTAATACATCTAGCATATCTGGTGTCTTTTCAAGAACTTCTTTCGCATAGTTGATACTTTCTCTAATAACAAATTCAATATCATTAGAATCAATTGCCAGCATAGCCGCTCTTTCTGCAGTCTCTCTTGCAACAGTTAATATAGTACCCTCTTTTGGTTTCATAACTGCTCTATATGCTGTTTCAACGCCTTTTTGGAAAGCTTTAGCAAGTATTAGAGTATCTATTTTATCATGTTCTGAAATTACCTTAGCAAAACCTCTAAGTAACTGAGATAAAATAACTCCTGAATTTCCTCTAGCTCCTCTTAAAGAACCTGAGGAAATAGCCTTAGCTACCTCTTTCATATTATTATAATTAGAATTACTTACTTCTTTAGCTGCTGATAATATTGTCAAAGACATGTTTGTACCTGTATCTCCATCAGGAACTGGAAAAACATTTAATTTATCTACATAAGCTTTCTTAGATTCTAAATGTTTAGCTCCAGAAACAAACATTTTCTTTAAAGTACTTGAATCAATATATTCTATAGCCACAACTTTTCCTCCTTAATATAATACTTTCATAAGGCTTAATCAACTCTAACGCCTTCTACAAAGATATTAATCTTTCCAACATCCATTCCAGTGAATTTTTCGATTTTATATTTTACAGTACTAATTAAATTATCTGCAACTGCCCTTATATTAATTCCATATTCAATAATTACATGAAAATCTATTGTAATAATATTACTTTCAATCTCAACTTTTATACCTTTTGTTAAACTTTCTCTCTTAAGCAATCTAACAAAACCGTTAGTTACATTTATTGAAGCCATACCAACTATCCCATAGCATTCAATAGCTGTTAATCCAGCAACTTTTGCTATTACTTCATTATCAATGGTGATATCACCAATATTCGTTCCAAATCTCCCAGTCATAAAACAAACCTCCTTTTTTTATTATATATTTTAATCTCCCTTATTAATCGTCATAAAGTATTTTTCATAGTTAAATAATAATCCAACAACATGCTTTCACATAATATAATTGTTGATTAATCTATTAATTAAATCACTAAGCATTATACCATTTTTTATACTATTATTACAATATTTTTTTCTTTTCTTTAAATAATTATAATCTAATGCTTGCATTATGTCCACTTTTTTGTTAAAATTGTTTTGTTGTAAACATGTACGTAGATTAAGGAGGTGCAAGTATGGCTAAGTGTGATATTTGTGATAAAGGCGTATCTTTTGGAATTCAAGTAAGCCATTCCCATAAAAGAGCTAACAAAATGTGGAAACCTAATATTAGAAGAGTTAGAGCAATTGTTAACGGTCAACCAAAAAGACTTAATGTTTGTTCTAAGTGTTTAAAATCTGGTGCGGTAGAACGTGCATAAAACAATCCCCATTCGGGGATTATTTTTTTGTATTTTAACATTTTAGCAACCAAATACCTATACATAAACTTGTAAGTGAAAGAATGACACCTACAGCTCCTTTAGGTAATATAGATATTAAAAGCATTCCTAAAGATATAGATACTAATATGACTCCTATCAATTTAGTTCGGAAGCACATTTCTTTCACCATACATTATTTATTATTACATTATATGTTTAACATACCCATTTGATAACTAATACTCTATAGAACTTCTAAATTATATTTTAAAACATAAAATGTTTTTTTCAATTTAATCTCTTGAACGAATCACTATTAAAATACCATCATCAATACTGACTATAGCCTTGTCGTTAATAAATTCATTACTAATACCTATTGAAATCCCTTGTTTCATAGTATAGCCATTTAATTCATACTTTAATCCCTTAGTGGATACCCCTGTAACTGTATTGGTTAAAGGCATCAAAGATATGTATTTATAATCATTTTTATGAAAACAAGTACTTTTATCAATAAGACTGATAATATTATTATTATTTATAATTCTGCATTTGACTCTTTTTTTAAGGGGTATCATCATAATATGAAGATTAGCTAGAGTATGATCAATTCTAGTACCGATTCCACCAAATAAATCAATATGGGTACTACCCATATTGATTGATTCAATTATTGCTAGATGAGTATCTGTTTCATCTTTTTCAGCAATAAATTTATTCACTTTTATTTTTGGATTATTAGTTAATTGATTAATAACTACAGGACTAATTGAATCAAAATCTCCAACTATTAGATTAGGTTGTATCTGAGCATTGAATAAATATTCAGATCCTTTGTCTACACCTATTATATAATCATATTCGTTACAAGCAATAAAACTTTTTAAAAAAGTTAAATTGACAGTTCCCCCTGTAACAATTAATGTTTTCATATCTAATTCTCACAAACCTCTCTAAAATCTTTGATTGTTTTTTCTATATTTTCTGACTTATATATTGCTGAACCCGCAACGATTACATTTGCTCCTGCATTAACTACTTTTTTTACGTTATCTAGTGATATTCCTCCATCCACTTCAATATCGCATTTCAATCCTCTACCACAAATAACATCTTTTATTGCACTAATTTTGTGTAGTGAAGACTCTATGAATTTTTGTCCTCCGAAACCTGGGTTTACAGACATAAGCAAAACCATATCAAGTTCATCAATAACATATTCTAGAGCACTAATAGGGGTAGCAGGATTTAACGATACTGCTGCCTTTAGACCATAGCTCTTTATCAGAGAAACAGTACTATGTAGATGCTTACAAGCTTCAGCATGTACTGTTATTATATCCGCTCCTGCTTCTTTAAAGTCTTCTATATACCTACTAGGTTCTTCAATCATTAAATGTACATCAAATACTTTATCAGTATAATCCCTTACACTTTTAATAATAGGTACACCAAATGAAATATTAGGAACAAATGAGCCATCCATAACATCAATGTGTACATAGTCACATCCTGCTTCATCAATTTTCTTAATATCACGTCCCAAATTCGCAAAATCTGCTGCTAAGATTGAAGGTGCTATCTTTATCATTTTACCATCTCCTAATATCTTTTAATTCATCATATAATAATTTATAACTTTCATATCTAAGTTTACTTATTTCACCGTTTTCTAATGCATCTTTCACTGCACAATTAGGTTCACTTATATGACTACACCCATAGAATTTACAGCTATCTTCATATCTTTTAAACTCAATAAAATAATTTTTGAGATCATCTTTTTCAATTTCATCAATATACAGAGAACTAAAACCAGGTGTATCTACAACATAGCTATCTTTATCAAAAGCTAATAGGGTTGCATGTCTGGTAGTATGTTTACCTCTTTTAATCTTTTCACTAACTTCGCCCGTTTCAAGCATCTCCACTGATTGAATGAGGTTAAGTATAGATGATTTCCCTACACCTGAAGGTCCAGCAAATACCGTAGTTTTATCATATAATATATTCCTGAGGGGTGATATTCCTATGTCTTTAGTTGCACTGGTTAAAAGCACATCATACCCTGTATCTTTGTATATTTTTCTTATCTCCTCTAAATCTTCATCAGACATAGTATCGACTTTATTAAAACATATGACTACATGTATTTCTTCTCTCTCGGCCATTATCAAAAATTTATCCAGTAGATTAAAGTTAGGTTTTGGATTCTCAACTGCAAAGACTATAACAACTTGATCAATATTAGCAACTGTAGGTCTAACCAAACTGTTTTTCCTAGGTAAAATTTCCAAGACATTACCTTTCATGTCTTCATTCTCAAGTACATCAATCTTCACATTATCACCAATTAGAGGCTTTATTTTCTTATTTCTGAATATACCTCTAGCTTTACATTCATATATACCTTTTTCAGGTACATGTATATAATAAAATCCTGCTATTCCTTTAATGATTTTACCTATCATTAATTAGCCTCCTCTTTTTTAAAAACAAAAGGATTTTCATATTGGTACACATCATTCAGATAAATTTTAATAACTGCATCTCCCTCTCCGGAAACCATAATTGACACAGGAAACTCTTCACTTTTTACTAACTTGTTAAATACAATACTCTCCTTACCATTGCTAACAAGAATCGCTTTAACTTGACCTTCTGTTTGATTAATATCAAATAAATCATTAACTTGTTCTGTATGGGTTATAAGGGCTTTTTTACCTAAACTAACTGCAATATCAATGACATAGTTTTCTTTAACTTCGTCACCAGGATCAACAGTTTGACTAATGATTATACCTTTTGCTACTGTGTTGTGATTTATTCGTGTTATATTCCCTAACTCCAAGTTTTTTTCACTTAACTTGTTTCTAGCCTGTTGTTCTGTTGAACCTTTTAAATCAGGTACAATAGCCATTTTTTCTTCCTTGCCTTTACTTACATAAATAGTAACTACCTCACCTTTTTTTAGGTTAGTTCCTACTTCTGGATATTGTCTAATAACAATCCCTAAAGGTATGGAATCATGATATTCTCTTTCTATTTTATAAGTTAAACTTCTGCCTTGTATAATACTCTGTGCAGTTGTAAATTTAATACTTAAAACATCCGGAACAAGAAAAGTTTCTATTCCTTTACTAACTGTTAAACTTACAATTTGATTTTTTTTTGCTACTGTATTTTTTTCTGGACTTTGTTTAATGATTTCATCTACATCATAAGTATCATCATAGGTTCTTTCAGTAATATCAACCGTTAAATGTTTATCATCTAATAATTCTTTTGCCTCAGGAAGCAACATACCCTGTACATCAGGTATTAATACTTCTACTGGCTGTAATCTATCTTTTATACTATTAAACACAAAAAACGAAACTATTGATACTAAAATAATAGCAGATATTACTCCTAGAAAAACTACAACCCTTTCAAGAGTTGATTTTTTCTCAGTAACAACATCATTCTCTTTTTCTTTCCATATCTTTTTCATATCATTGTCAGACATAAAAAGAGTAGGTGAATCATCAAGTATTTTAATATCAACAAAATCATCTTCTGGTGATATATTCGCTTTTTTTAGATCTCCCATTAACTCATCTGCGCTAGAATATCTGAATTCAGTTTTCTTTAAAGTTGCTTTAATTATTATTGATTCTAGGCATTTAGTTATATTAGGATTTTTTTCTCTTGGACTTGGTAAATCTTCATTTATATGAAGAAGCGCTACTGAAACCGGACTTTCAGCTTGATAAGGTAATGTTCCTGTAGCCATTTCATACATAGTGATACCTAGAGAGTACAAATCACTTTTCTCGTCGCAAAAGCCACCTCTGGCTTGTTCTGGAGAAATATAGTGAACTGAACCACTTGCATTAGTAGGGGCTACAATAGTTTTATCTGTAGCTACTCTAGCAATACCAAAATCAGCTACTTTTACATTACCATCTTTTGTGATGATAATATTTTGTGGCTTGATGTCCCTATGTATAATATGATTTTCATGTGCATGTTCTAACGCTGAAGCAATAGATGCAGCAATTTTTATAGTCTCAGCATCAGATAAAGGCGCATTGTTCTTAATATACTCTTTTAGGGTTATTCCATCTAGTAATTCCATTACTATATAATAAATATTTTTATCATTTCCTACATCATATATATTAACAATATTGTGATGTGATAAACTAGCTGCAGATTGAGCTTCTACTTTAAATCTTCTAACAAATTCTTCGTCTAAGCAAAATTCATCTCTCAAAACTTTTACTGCTACATATCTCTCTAGTTTATTACATTTAGCTTTATAGACTATAGACATACCGCCTGAACCAACTTTTTCAATTATTTCATATCTACCACTTAAAATTACTCCTGGCTGCAACATACCATGTCACCTCATTCCCCTTTTATTAATACAGCTGCTATATTATCAGTTCCTCCATTATGAAGAGCGAGTTTTATCAATTCATCAAGCTTTTCTTCAAGTTTTTTATTAGAACCAACTACTTGGAGAATTGTATCATCTTCTAACATATTGGTCAAACCATCTGAACACATTAGGATAAATTCCTCACTAGTTATGTTCAAAGTAAATATATCACATTTTACAGTTTCATCAGCACCAACAGCTCTAGTAATAATATTTTTATTTGGGTGATTTTTACCTTGACCTCTTGATAGTTTACCACATTTAATCATTTCTTCCACTAATGAATGGTCTTCTGTAATTTGATTGATAGCATTATTAATTAGATATAATCTACTATCACCTACATTAGCAACATATAATTTCTCATCTTCTACCGAACAAACAATAAATGTTGTTCCCATACCAGAATAATTCTCATCTGCTAATGATTTATTATAGATTAATTCATTTATGTAATTTATTCCATTAATGAAAGCATCTGAAATATGTGCGTATTCACTAGTCTTAACATAACTAACAAATTCTTCAACAGCACACATTGAAGCATACTCTCCTGCTTTATGTCCTCCCATCCCATCAGCAATTATATATAGATTAGGAAGATTTCCAATTTTTTCATTAGAAATGTAAAAACTATCTTGATTTATATTTCTTATTTTCCCCTTATGTGTTTTTCCTATAGCTTTCATATAACCTCCTATAGTATTACCATTATAATAAATTTAATTATACTTCCTTGTTTTCATTTTTGGTGTAACTTCTTCTAAGCTGTCCACAAGCTGCATCAATGTCGCTTCCCAATTCACGTCTTATCGTAGTAGGTATTTTATGTTTTTCTAATATATTTTTAAATGCAATAATAGTCTCTCTCTTACTATGTCTATAATTTCTTTCTTCTACTTGATTAATTGGTATTAGATTAACATGGCATAAAATTCCTTTTAATACTTTGGATAATTCTCTAGCACAATATATTGAATCATTAACACCATCTACCAAACTATATTCAAATGTAATTCTTCTCTTAGTCTTCTTAACGTAATCTTTACATGCTTCAATTAATAAACTATAGCCATACACCTCTGCAATGGGCATCATTTTTTTTCTTACGGAATTGTTAGGAGCATGTAATGAGATTGCTAAAGTAATCTTAAAGTTCTCATCAGCCAATTCATATATCTTTTCTATGATTCCACATGTAGATACAGTAATGTTTCTTTGACTAATATTCATGCCTTCTTCCGAGTTAATGATTTTAATAAATTTAACAAGAACATCATAATTATCTAAAGGTTCACCAGTACCCATGATCACTATATTAGATATCCTCTTACCACTTATTCTGTTCATTTCATATACTTGTCCTAGCATCTCAGAAACTGTTAAATGTCTTTTTAATCCACCAATGGTGGATGCACAGAATTTACATCCCATCCTACATCCTACTTGAGAAGATATACATACTGAGTTCCCATGCTTATAAGACATTAGAACACTTTCAACAACATGATGGTCATGCAATTCAAACAAATACTTTATTGTTCCATCTTTTGACTCTAGTTTTTTAACTTCATGAAGTGTTGCTATATTACACGTTGCAGCTAATTTATCTTGTAAAGCCTTAGATATATTAGTCATTTCTGCAAAAGATGCTACTCTTTTTTCATGTAGCCACCCATATATCTGTTTAGCTCTAAATTTCTTCTCTCCCATTTTATCCATAAATTCTATTAATTCATCTATGGACATTGATAAAATATCAATCTTATTGTTCAAAATCTACTATTCCTTCCATATATGGTCTATTTTCCTATTCTTTTTAGTTTCGCGATAAAGAAACCATCTGTATCATAATATCCAGGCAATAATTGAATATACCCTTCTTCATTATTGTTAACCGTATTTGGTAAAACATCCTCAAAACCAACTAATTCAAAAGGAAAATTATCAATGAACCATTTAACATTTTGTATGTTTTCTTGTGGATTAACTGTACATGTGCTATACATAAGTATACCACCTGTTTTTACATATTTGCAAACTACTTTTAATATATTCCTTTGAATATCAATTAGATTACTTATATCTTTTCTTTTTATATTATATTTTATATCAGGTTTTTTTCTTATTATTCCAAGTCCTGAACACGGTACATCCGCTATAACTATATCAGCCTTTTCTATTAGTGACTCATCAATCTCTAATGCATTATACTCTTTTACATCAACATTATGGAGCTGTAATCTTTTTACATTTTCCTCTATTAGTTGTAATTTCTTAGGATATATATCTCTAGAAACAACTCTACCAGTATCATTCAGTATTTCTGCAAAATGGGTTGTTTTTCCACCTGGTGCAGCGCATACATCAATGACGAAACTATTCATATCTGGCTTTGCTAAATGAGCCACTAACATGGAGCTTTCATCCTGAACTGTAAAATCACCATCACTAAAAGCTTTTAAACTTCTAATATTGTTATAGTTATTAATCTTCAAAGCATAATCAAGAAGATTGCCATCTTCTACATTTACATCATCATCTTCTAACCGCTTTTTTAAATCCCTAACACTTGTTCTTGTTAAATTACATCTAATATTTGTTTTAGCCACTTTGTTGCTATTAATGCACATTTGTTTAACAGTTTCATAATCATAATGTTCTAACCATAATTCAATAATCCATATTGGAAAAGAATAAATTATAGATAAATATTTGATTGGTTCATCATTTTCCTTAGGATATTCGATATCATCCATATTTCTTGCTATATTCCTGAGAACACCATTCACAAAACCAGACAGGTTATTAAATTTCCTTTTTTTAGCTAATTTAACAGCTTCATTACAAACAGCTGAGACTGGTACTTTATCCATATATTTAATCTGATAAACAGATAATCTTAAAATATATAATATGATCTTTTTCATTTTCTTTGTCTTTGTTTTTGAAAACTTATCAATTACATAATCTATAGTTATTACATGTTCAACTGTACCTTCAACAATTCTAGTAATAAAAGCTCTATCTATTTTTGATATATCATTATTACTGTTGAAATATTTATCAATAGCTATATTAGTATATGCTTTATCATCAAATATACTTGTGATGATATCTAATGCTACGTTTCTAGCATTTATCTTATTTTCCTTGTTATTACTACCGTTTGTCATATCTACCCCCGACGAACTCTTTGTTTTAGTCATTTCTTCTTCCAGCTATCAATAGCAATCTTAACAAACTAGATATTGAAGCTGCTGCCGCCGCAACATAAGTAAGAGCTGCAGCTGATAGAACTTTTTTTGCTGGTACTATCTCATCATAAGAGAGATATGCACTGGACTCTAATATACCTATGGCACGATTAGATGCATTAAATTCAACTGGTAAGGTAACTAATTGAAATAATACTACAGCCGCAAATAATATAATACCCAATTTGAGGAAAAATATATTTGCAATAAGACCCACTAGTACTATAGGGAATGCAAGTTTAGATGATATATTTACAACAGGATAGATAGCATGTCTAATTTTCAAAAAGGTATATCCTGTGTCATGTTGAATAGCATGACCGCACTCATGTGCTGCAACTCCAACTGCTGCAATAGATTGATTATTATATACTGCGTCAGATAACTTTAATACTTTTGATCTCGGATCATAATGATCTGTTAATCTACCACTTACATGCTCTACCTTTACATCATATATTCCAGCTTGTCTTAGAATCATTTCTGCAACATCTTTACCAGTATACCCTCGAGAATTCCTATACCCAGAATATTTTTTAAATGTTGATGTTACTTTGGATTGAGCATATAAAGATAAAAGCATGGCAGGTATTAATATTATGAATGTAGGATCATAAAAAAGACCATAGGTGCCGATTCCCCTCATGTTATCATCTCCTTCCTAATATTTCTCCTACCTCTAGTTTATATCCTCTTAAGAAAGCATCAGCTGACATTCTTTTTTTACCTTGTAGCTGAACTTCCTTTAATAAAATACATTGTTTTCCGCATTTTACGATGAATCCATCTTTTAGAATATCAACAATTTCACCTGATTTACCTTTATATGAATCATCTACTACCTTACCCGCCCATATCTTAAGGATTTTGTTACCAAGATAAGTATAAGCACTAGGCCAAGGATTCAATCCTCTAATAAGCAATTCTATATTATATGATTCATTTTCCCAATTAATATTCCCTAAGCTTTTTTCAAGCATAGGTGCATATGTTGATTCATCTGAATTCTGCTTAACTCTATTTATAGTATTATTTTGTACTTCTTTCAAAGTTTTAACCAATAATTTTGCACCAACATCAGATAATTTATCATGCAATGAACCACCTGTATCTGTATCTTCTATTTCTACTACTTCTTTTAGTAGAATATCACCTGTATCTAGTCCAACATCCATATACATAGTTGTTATTCCTGTTTCAGATTCACCATTAATTATTGACCATTGAATAGGTCCAGCACCTCTATATTTCGGCAATAAGGAAGCATGAACATTAATACAACCATATTTCGGTAAATCAAGAATACGTTTTGGTAATATTTTACCAAAGGCTATAACAACTATAACATCTGGATTAATATCTTCCATAGATTTGGCAAAATCTTCTTCACTTAATTTTTGTGGTTGATATACTTTTATATTATTACTGATGGCTACTTCTTTGATAGGGGTAAATAAAACCTTATTACCTCTACCTTTTGGTTTATCAGGTTTTGTGACAACTGCAGCCACTTCGTGTTCAGAATTAATTAACTCCTGTAAAGTCGGTACCGAAAAATCAGGAGTTCCCATAAATACTACTTTCAAATTATCACCCTCTTTAATCTTGTACTATGTTTTCAGCTATATCAATAAATAATCTACCCTTGAGATGGTCTGTTTCATGGCATAATGCTACAGCCAATAATTCTCTTCCTTCAATAATAATCTTTTCTCCATCCAAATTCATTGCTTCCGCTTTAACGTATGAAGGTCTTTTAACTTCTCCAGATTTACCAGGTATACTTAAACACCCTTCTGGATTGATTTGTTCACCTTTTGTTTTAATTATCTTTGGATTTATTAGAACCATTGGTCCTTCACCAATATCAATTACTACTATTTGTTTTAAAATCCCTACTTGTGGTCCTGCTAGACCAACTCCATTAGCACTTCTCATAGTTTCTATCATGTCTTCAGCTAATACTTTTATATTTTTTGTAATCTCTTTTATCTCTTTACAATTTTTTCTTAAAATTTCGTCGCCTTCAACTCTTATTTGTCTCAAAGCCATTATCAGAACACTCCTTTATTTACAATTTATATTAGTTTTTATTATATTACATTTAATCTTAATATGAAATCAATGGGTTTATATCAACATGTATTGAAATATCTTTATATTTAACACTTAATCTACCCATATACCTATTAATGAATTGCATCAACTCCTTATACCCATTACTTCTTAATAGTATAACTCTTCTATAATTATTTTTTATTTTAGATATATTAGCTGGTGATGGTCCAATAACTTCAAATCCCAATTTAGATGCCACTAAGCATATATCGTTTTTTAATTCAAAGGATCTTTTTATAATCTCTTTTTCATTAGTCGATTGAATCAACAATATTAATAAATTTGAAAATGGCGGATAATTCATGACTTGTCTATACTTAATCTCAGCTTCATAGAATCCTATATAATCTTGTTCCTTGGATTTCGTTATGCTATAGTGTTCTGGAGTATAGGACTGAATTATGGCTGTTCCCTTTAGACTGCTTCTACCAGCTCTACCTGTAACCTGTGTCAATAATTGAAACGTTCTCTCTGAAGCTCTGAAATCACTCATATAGAGTGATAAATCAGCTGCTATTACACCAACTAGTGTAACATCAGGAAAATCATGACCTTTCGCAACCATTTGAGTACCTATTAATATATCTGCTTCACCATTTCTAAATTTCCCTAATATATTATCATAACTATTTTTTCTTGTAGTTGTATCAAGGTCCATTCTTAGTATCCTTGCCATAGGGAATTCTTTTTTTACATATGACTCCACTTTTTGAGTACCTATACCAAATTGTTTAATGTATCTTGAATTACAAGAAGGACATTTATCAACCATATTTATCGTATCACCACAATAGTGACAAATAAGTTTATCACCATAAGCATGATATGTATAGGGTATATCACAACTTTTACATTTAACTACATATCCACATTGTCTGCAAGATACAAATCTTGAATAACCTCTTCTATTTAGAAATAAAATAATCTGTTCCTTTTTAAATAATTTATCCTGTATTTGGTTTCTTAAAGCATCACTAAATATCGATTTATTACCATTTATTAATTCTTCGCGCATATCAACAACTTGAACATCCAATTTATTAGTTGAAGCGGCTTTTTCTTTTAATTCTAATAAAGTATATTTACTTTGTTTAGCTAAGTAATATGTTTCTAAAGATGGTGTAGCAGAGCCTAACACAACATCAGCACCTGTCATTTCACCTCTTTTAATTGCCACTTCTCTAGCATGGTATTTAGGTGATACCTCTGACTTGTAACTCATTTCATGTTCTTCGTCAATAATTATGATACCAAGGTTTTTGAATGGAGTAAAAACTGCAGATCTAGGACCTATCATAATAGATATATTACCGTCTCTTGCTCTTCTCCACCCATCATATTTTTCACCGGCAGATAATTTACTATGCATTACTCCTACCCTGTCACCGAATCTTGATATGAAATTCCTGACTGTTTGAGGAGTCAAAGCTATCTCAGGTATTAATACTATAGCCTGTTGCCCTTTTGCTAGGACTTTTTCAATTATTTGCATATATACTTCTGTTTTTCCACTACCAGTTATACCATGAATTAAATAAACTTGACTTTCCTCTTTTAATTTATTAGAAATTATATTAATTATCTGTTGTTGTTCCATATTAGGTAATTTGTTTTTACTTCTTTTTATATTATTAACATTATATGGTTCTCTATAAATACGTTCCGAATTAATTTGTATAATTCCTTTTTTCTCCAGATTCAGTAGTACAGCTGGAGAAATATCAGCTTTATTGACTATTGTACTCTGTTTGAATTTTTCATTGGTCAACAAGTAATTTCCCGCTCTACTTAAAGCCTTGTAATTTTTATTATCCCATATATCAATGTATGCTTTCAATTCATCAACATTAACTTTTCTAACAATCTCTTTTTGGGTCTTTTCAGTAACCTTTTTATTAATTGGGATTAATGTTCTAAGCGCTGATATTATGGTACATGCATATCGTTCTTTCATCCACACAGCTAATTTAATCAAATGAGCTTCTATGGACATATTCATTGTCGCTACACCTGTAATGTCTTTAATCTTATCCACGTCAAAATTAGGTTTATCAGTAAACCCTATAACATATCCTTTTAAATTTTTATTTCCTTTGCCAAAAGGTATATTAACAACTGTTCCAATTAGAATCTTATCCAGCAAATTGTCGGGAACATGATATTGAAATACTCTATCTAACTTTGAATGAGATATATCAACAATAATATCTGCATATTTATTCATATAATCTTCCTTTTATGTAAAGCTAAATATATAAAACAACTATATATTGACCTTAAACATCTATACACACACTTCAATAAGTTCAACATATTTTCCTTAATTCAACTTATATATAATCATACCATTATTTTCTTATTATAACATATGAATAACCATATAACAATGTAATAGACTTCTCATAAGATATCTTTTATATAGCACAAAAAAAGGGGGGGTATCCCCCTTACTTATTGGTCATCCTCTTCTAAATCATGTGATACTATATCAATCTTGCCTTCATAAAGTTCGTTTACAGCATTTGATAATGGTTTAGTATAATTCTTAGTAGATAATATTTCGTCCCCTCCAATAATCTCCCTAGCTCGTTTTGCTGAAGCTACAACTATTGAATATCTACTTTTTAGTTTTTCTTCATCACTACTCATTCTATCATTTATTGTTGCCATTAAATCTGTATAAGATGGATGTAACATCTATATCTCTCCTTTCAAGAGTTCTTTAAATTCATTTTTCAATCTTTCTTTTAGTTCAACACTTCTATTGGCTCTTTTATGTTCTGCATTAATTATTGAGATAATATCTTCAGCACATTCTTGCAAATCATCATTAACAACAATATAATCATATTGATTCAGAACTTCTGTTTCTTCATATGATCTCTTAAGTCTTTTGTTAATGATATCAGAACTTTCTGTTCCTCTTTTTTCTAATCTTGTTTTCAAATCAGCTGCCTTAGGAGCTGTAACAAAAATTAATACTGCCTCATTATATTGTGATTTTACATCAAGAGCTCCTTGCATCTCAATCTCAAGAATTACATTTTTACCTTGCTCTAGATTATTTTCCACAAATTTCCTAGGTGTACCATAATAATTATCACAATAGGATGCCCATTCTATAAGTTCATTATCTGCTATCATCTTTTCGAAGTCTTTACGGCTATCGAAAAAATATTCTCTTCCATGTTTCTCATATTCTCTTGGTGCTCTAGTTGTAGAAGATATAGACAGAATATAATCTCCTTTTGATAAAAGTTTTTTAACTACTGAACCTTTTCCAGCACCTGAAAAACCTGATATAATTATGAGTATGCCCTTTTTATTCATCTAATCACCTTTAATTATGTTTTTTATAATTTATTTTGTCTTATATATAATTGCATTTATGCTATAGCATACTTTTTTTGTCTTCTTCCATTATATCCAAATTATCTTTTATAAGTCTTTGTCCTACTGTTTCAGGTAAAATAGCAGATAATATGATTTGCCCACTATCCATTATAATAACAGCTCTTGTTTTTCTTCCGTAAGTTGCATCAATTAATTTTCCATCATCCCTGCCATTTTGTATAACTCTTTTTATAGGCGCTGATTCTGGACTTATAATAGCAATAATTCTATTAGCAGAAATAATGTTTCCAAAACCAATATTAACCATTTGAATCATTATATTAATCTCCCTTACTATAATTATTCAATATTTTGGATTTGTTCACGAATTTTTTCTATTTCGGTTTTTAGTTCCAAACCATTAGTAGAAACTTCAATATCATTTGACTTTGACAAAATAGTGTTAGATTCTCTATTCATTTCCTGTAAAAGAAAATCCAATTTCCTTCCAATAGGAATATCTTTATTTAGAGTACGTCTCATATGTTCTATATGGCTTTCTAACCTAACTATTTCTTCATCTACACAACATTTATCTGCATATATAGCAACCTCGACAGCAAGTCTCGCTTCATCAATAGTACTATTCAATAAGTCATTTATTCTATTTTCCAATTTAACTTTATATTCTTCAATAACATAAGGTGCCCTAGTTTTGATACCTGCAACTAGATTATTGATTGTATCTAATTTTTTTATTATATCACTTTTTAATAATTCACCTTCAGTTGTTCTTGTAGCGATCAGTTTATCTATAGCTATACTTAATGCTTTCTCCATTATATTCCATAACAATTCTTCATCAACATCTTGTTCTTCTATTGTTATAACTTCAGGATATCTAGTAATATTGGATACTTTTATGTCATTATCTAATTCAAATTTTTCACTAATAATATCAAAGTATTTTAGATATTGTCCTATCAAATCTTCATTGAGTTTAATACATTCATTACCTTCAGAGTTATCTTCATAAGAAATAAATATATCAACCTTTCCTCTAGATACTCTCTTTTTAACAAAAGTCCTGATGTTATTTTCTAGGAAACTTATTTTCTTTGGCATTCTAACATTGATATCACAATATCTATGATTAACAGATTTAATTTCAACTGTCATTTTTCTATCATTAGATACATATTCACCTCTACCAAAGCCTGTCATACTTTTTACCATTATAATCACTCATTTCTAGGATATGAGCTAAAATTAATTAAATTTTAATTCATATTTATTGGTATTATCCTTATGGTATTATACCTTACTATAAATATCTAGTCAACAATACAGAACCAAAAATCTCTAAAATAGTAAAGGCTCTTTCATATCTGAAAGAAGCCTAATTAAAATTATATTTTATTATTTATTAATTCATTAATAAATACCGTATTCTTTTTTAATTCATCCATATATTTAATATATTTATATTGCTTAGTTTTAAATAATGTAAATCTATCTACTTTCTTATACTCCTTAATATACTCTAATAGTTTGTATCTTAATTCTTCTACATCTTTTATAGCAAATTCATTGAGGTTTTTTACCTCGTTTAGAATTTCGTTGACTTTATCTGTCATACTATCATAACCAATCATTTCACTCATATAATCAGATAGCTGTGCCAAATCTTCTCTATCAATAGCTTTTTGATTAGTGAACATATTCCATTCCATGATAAACCTTTTTAGATTCTTCTCTAGATAGAATAAGAAATCAGCCTTAGCTTCTACTGGTGGTTCATGAATTATTGTTACAGCTTCATTTGTCAAAAAATATGCTTTGAACATAGGATTCTGTTTATGTATATCAGCTTCTTCATTACCATTAGAATATATTAATCTACTAGCTAACAATAATGAAAAATCTTCACCTCTTGGTACATCTTCGGGATAGAACATTTTCCCTGCAAATTCTCTTCTAATTATCATGTTTCCGCCAAATCCAAACAGAGTTTCCTTTACACTGTCATCCTTGGTAAGACGTACAATATCGTTATCCATGGATGAAAACTTTTTCCAACTTTTCAATTTATCTTCTGTCCTTATCCTTATAGTATCATTCTTTTCATAAGGTGCAGTAAATACATATTTGTCTTCATTATTTTTCAACACTTCTTTTAGATAAATCATATAATCCGTTCTCAATAATTCATCATCATCAATCTGAATAATTATATCTTCATTGAGTAAATAAGGAATCATAAAACCCAGCGTCCTTATTTCGGGATATCCCTTAACAGAGAAAAATTCATTTTGCGTAATTTCTCTATAATGTATAATATCTGTATTAGTATATATTAGATTTGTAAATTTGCACTCATGCATTACTTCTGCTACTTCATCTCTAATATTACTATCTTTTGTTGTATCTCCATTAGCCGCTATCGCAAATACATATATTTTAAGATTATCGTTATCATCTATTTTCAATTGGTTAACACTTCTAATTGTATTAATCAAAGTATTATGTGTTTTAAAATCTTCCAAATCAGTTGGATGATCAAACACATTTATTTTTTCTCTATTAGTATCAACGTAAACATTAATTACCATAGCAAAATTCATATTATTAACATTTCCTTTCATGTAATGAAGTTTTGTACTATCTCAGGTTATTCGTTAGATTTTTTAGTAGTATGACGATATATTATTTTTGGCTCAAAAACAATTTTTGAATCACCATGATAATCATCTTCTTCATTAATCATACCAATTAAGATCTCTATTGCCTTAGATGCAATATCATTAGCATTTTGCTCAACTGTAGTTAAAGATGGAACAGTAAATTCTGATATAGGTATATTATCAAATCCTACAACCTGTACTTCTTCTGGAATAGCTATACCCTTTTCATTAAGAGATTTTAATACACCAAAAGCTTTTTCATCTCCAGAGACAAATATAGCATCCGGTAATTTATTATGTTCAATTATTTTATTACTAGCAGTATAAGCTTCTTTATATGACTTAATACCTTCATATATAGTAAAATTTTGTTTTTCCAATTTATTATCTTCGACTGCTGTATAGAATCCTTCTCTTCTTTCTTCATTAGAAATATATCTATTACTACCAAGGAAAAAAAGAATAGATTTACATCCACTTTTAATCAGATAGTCCGTAACAAGATATGAAGCTTTATAATTATCAATCTCTACAAATGGATTTTCAGGATAATTATAATTTTTACCTATAGTTACATAGGGAATACCTAGTTCTTGGAATAATCTTATCTTATTATCATCTTTCTGTATATTAAGGATTACAGCTCCATCAACAAAACCTGACTTAAGAAGATGTATGTTTTTTTTATTCTCTTCTTCATCATCCATATTGAACTGGAACATGAATACATTATATTCATAAGCTGAAGCTTGATTGATTATATTCTGAAACATATTGGAATACCATTGTCCCGGATAAAGGTCTTGTTGCTTCTCAATGACCAGTATAATATTTTTAGCTGTTTTTTTCCTCAGACTCTTTGCATATATATTTGTTTCAAAACCAGTTTCTTGGATAACCTCATTAATTTTCTTTCTAGTTTCTTCTTTCACATACTGTCCGTTATTAATAACTCTAGATACAGTTCTAACTGAAAATCCAGTCCTCTTTGCTATATCCTTGATGGTTAAATTATTTTTCCCCATTTCTTCCCTTCTTTCTTTTGGAAAAAATTATTCTATTCAATAATTAACATTGAATTTATTGGTCTAATCATCCCTGCTGATGAAAGATCCGATGCACATGGATAACTCAACTCAATTAATTCATTCTTATAGACCATACTTAAACAACTGGAAGCTCCACCATCTAGATTCATTGCCCAATTAACTGCTCCAACTTCTTTTTCCAAGATACAGACAATTTCATCAAAATTAGCTCCACAGCTTTCTTTTGTTCTTCCAGAAAAAACAAACACAAAAAATTCATTTGTCTCAGTTAAACCAACAACGGTTCTTGGACCTCTAACCCAATCTTGTACTTGTGTTTCTTGCGTCTGCATTGATAGTGGATGAAACCATCCTTCTCTTTTAAAAGCTTCAGTTTGTATACAATTATTAGAGACCAAGTTTTTACCATTCTCGACTAGTAATGTAGCTCCTCCATAGATCCAGCTAATATCATCCCATTGTTCTTGAGTCATATCATCAGGTTTTTCAAGAAATACATCTAGTTTATATGGTTTCGTAACTTTATAATAATAATCATTAATCCTAATTAATCCAAGTACATCAACTAATTTTTGCATATAAACACCTGTTACGGAAAGAACAACTCCAATACTAGGGATTGAAACTTCTCCATATCTCACACAAACTATTTTATTATTTATTATAACAATATTTAGCCTAGCTTTACCATATAAATAACAAAAATTTCTATAATCTTTATTATAGGAGCACAAATCCTTATTATCTATATATGGTGTAATAATACTAACTTGACCTTTATCACTGTTCACATTTTCTCTATTCCACGTAATTTCTTCATTGTTAATTATTAATTTACCACCTTGTAATGTTCTTCTACCGAAAACTACATGACCAGATTTTGTATAACCCATGAATGCTTTATTATATAATGGGAAATATTCTTTTCTTTTTTTAGTGTTCTGATTTTCATATTTGTAACCAAGAAATATCTTGCCAACATCAATTTTTTCATGTGGTCGTTGTTCTCTTACAGAATTATAAACCTCAATTATATTTTCAGTGGCAAAATATAAAAAGTTACAGCAATATTTCATATTGCATTCTTTATCCTTTTCAAAATACTCCCTTGGTGAAATCAAACTTTTATTTAATTTCTCTGCTTCTAAAACTTTTAATGAAATATCATCTTCAAATAAAAGTCCTGTAACAAGTACATTTCTATCATTTATATAATTACATCCAAAATCTATTATCTTCTCACTATTGTCTGCATTATAATAATACATAGTATATTTCCCATTAAAATGATTATTTATAAATCCACATACTTTCTCTTTTTCAATAGATATATAATCATCTTTATATTCTTGTTTTTCAATTATAAGTTCAGGAAAATCATCCGCTTTCATACTGGTTGAATAGAAATTCATATATTTAGTAGGTAGTAAATTATTAATATCTTCATCAGATTGAAATAAATTCCTGCACCGATCTATACCATTTTCATTTAACAAACAATTATAATGAAATAAACTCATAGTTATTCTTTCATTACCTGTAAAATCATAATTACTATCAAACTCTTTAATAACATAACTAATTATATAAGGAATATTACTACTACCATTTCTATAGATATTAGTATATCTTGAGACAACTACATTCTTAACAGTCGTCAATATAAAATAATCAAAAGAAACATTTTTTAGTGAAAATATATGTTTTTCTCCTAATCCTATAACAAGTGATCTATTACAGGCAGCTTCTTCAAATAATATAATATCCTCTTCATTCAATTTCCTAAAGTCCATTCCTACAGAAATATTATCATATGTTCTTATTAATATTTCTTTACTATTTATTAAGTCATTCAATCCAATAATGCATTGATCTTTTATTATGTCATGGTAATCATCTATTGTTGCCTCATCATGAATACTATTATTTTTAACATAGATAACTACTTTTTTTTCATTAAACTCCAATATAACTTTATTACTTATTAACTGCAATAGACTAAATAATTGCTTTCTATCACCTACTAGGAATATAAGTTTTTCTGCACTTGTTATCTTTGATTTCAGAAGCTCCAATTGATTGATAACACTTGTTTCATATCTTAGTTTTCTTGGCACACCACTATATACTAAACTCATTATTGCATCATTGAAATTCAATTTTTTCAAACTTTTTGCTGGAACATACTCTTTATTGGAACTATACTTGCAAAAGATTCTTTTCATATCTATGTCAAATATTTCTTGTCTGATAATATGTATATCACCATATATTTCTTCGTCTGTATAATCTTCTAAAAGAGTAAAATCCATAAAATAATCTTTTAGCTTATTATAGTATAATTTATAACGATATGAATCAATTTCATTATTACCATATGCTAAATCCAAGTCATAATCAACTATTACTTCATTCCCTTTTGCCTTATCTACCTTAACTGTACCGTAATTATATCTTAGATATTGAAAATAACCTTTTGTCAATTTTCTTTTGTAAGCTCCTGCAACATAACACTTTTTATAGATCATCATTCTTTTACTCCTCCATCAAGTATACCTGATATAATTTTTCTTTGGAGTAATAGAACAACAATTATTAGTGGTACTGTAATAACAATAGAAGCTGCACACATCGTTCCCCAAGGGACGGTATAATCAGTTTGATATAGGGTGATTCCTACTGTTACTGTACGCCTGATCTTCAATGGGTTCAGCACTTGTGCAAATAAATATTGATTCCAGGCAGTTATAAATACCAATATGCTAACGGTAAATAGCCCTGGTGCTACAAGAGGCATAATAATTTTATAAAAGCATTTGAAAATAGACGCTCCATCAATCATTGCACTTTCTTCTAAAGTATTAGGGGCTGATTTGAAAAAAGTAGATAAAAACCAAACCGCCATTGGTAACTGTGTCGTTGTTATAGCCAATGCTAACCCCCAGTATGAATTAAGTAATCTAAGATTTTTCATCATCTTATATATAGGATTAATAATTGTTATTGGTGGCAGTAAAGTTATGCTTAGAAGTACCAACATAAATATTTTTTTCCCTTTAATGTCAGTTCTTGAAACAGCATAACTGGCTAAACATCCTATTGACACAGATAATGCTGTACTTACTAATGAAATTACTGTACTATTTTTTAAATATAGTAAAAAAGGCTGCCTTTCAAAAACATCTATATAATTTTGTAACGTCCACTCTGATGGCCAAAATGTAGGCGGAATACTGAACAGATCTTTTTGATTCTTGAATGAATTAAGTAACTGCCATACAAAAGGAAAAATGATTCCACCAACAAAAAATATAAAAAATATGGCAAATAAAAACCTTTTTATATATTTTTTTAGTTTTATTGTTTTAGTATTTTTCTTCATCATTACACCTTCTCCATTTTGGTCTTCAATGCATCCATAAATAAAAAGCTAATCAAGAGAGAAATTATAAACGTTACTACAGCTAAAGTTGCACCATATCCTAGATTACCAAAATTGAAATAGGTCTTAATCGTATATAAAGATAAACTCTGAGTTCCATTAGCGGGTCCACCACTTGTTAATGCAACTACTAAATCATATATTCTAAATGTAGCAAGCACTCTAAACAAAATAGCTACTACTACTACTGGTTTAATTATTGGTAGTGTAATTCTGAAAAATCTCTGTATCTTATTAGCTCCATCAAGTGAAGCAGCTTCATAAAGACTCTCAGGTACTGTTTGAAGTCCTGATAAAATAAGCAGCGACATGTAAGGTGTAGTTTTCCATACATCCGCAATAATAACTGCTATTATGGCTGTATTTTTTTCAATGAGCCATGGTATATAATCTTGAATAAGATGAAGTTTACTTAGTATAAGATTGATGATTCCATATTGATCACTATACATGAATTGCCACATAAGTCCTGAAACTATAGTAGGTATAGCCCAAGGCACAAGGACAGCAGTTCTGATAATACCCTGTCCTGGAATTGCTTTATTCATGATCAACGCAAACATCATACCTATTATAGTTTCTAATGTAACAGCAATGACTGTAAACAATAATGTAAACTTCAAACTCGCCATAAAAGTACTATCACTAAATAATCTGATATAGTTATCAAACCCAACAAATTTTTTCCCCTCTGTTAAAGTCTGAATACGGATATCATAAAGACTCATATTGATTGTATTAATAACAGGATATACTATAAAAACTAATACTAACACAACTGAAGGTATTATGAATATATAACCCATTTTAGCCTTCTCTTTTTGCATATTCGGTCACTCCTAATTTATATTCTTTCTAGTAATATTAATCGTTCAATCAGATTATTTATTACTGTCCTATAATCTTTTTAATTTCTTTATCAGCATCTTTAACAGCATCCTCAACTGTTTTGTCTTCTATAAAAGCTAATTGTGTTTGCAATTGAAGCACATTGGATATTTCTGAATAATAAGGTGATTTTGGTCTTGGATTAGCATTCATAAATACTGGTAACATCTTCTCAACAAATGGCATTTTCTCAAGAATTTCTTTATCCTCATATAATGACTTAATTGATGGTAAATGACTTAGTCCAAGGGCTTCGATTTTTTCAGCTTCTTCTCCAGCCATATACTTAGCAAATTTTATTGCTTCTTCTTGATTCTTTGAAAACTTGGATACCATGATCTGCCATCCACCAAGAGTAGAATAACTTTTACCATTCTTATCTGCTTTTGGTAATTCAGCTATACCAACTTTTCCAACAACTTGTGATTTATCAGCGTCTTGTGATTTATTCCATCCACTTGGCCAATCTCTTAAAAATATTAATTTTCCTGTAAAAAATGGAGCTCTTGCGTCACCACTTCCAAAGTTAATAATTCCTTCTGGAGTGATCTTTGAAGTATTGATCATATCAACCATCATCTTAGTAGCTTTAATAGTTTCAGGTGAATTGTAAATCACTTTTCCGTTTTCATCAAATACATCTCCACCATAACTCCATACATACTCCATCAAATTACATGTTAAACCTTCATATTGTTTCCATGATCCAGCTAATCCTTTCATGTCTGGTTCATTTTCCATTATGTATGTAGCTGTTTCAACTAATTCCTCCCAAGTTTCTGGAACAGTCTTATTATATTTTTCCAATAGGTCTTTTCTATAATAAAGCATACCTGCATCTATTCTATATGGTAATCCCCATAATTTTCCTTGATATATATTTGCATTTATTGCACCAGGTAGATATTTATCCTTTTCATCTTGTGTTAATTCATCTGTCAGATCAGTTACCCAACCTGCTGATGCAAAAATTGGTGGCCATGTTACATCTGCATCGAACATATCTAGTGAATCATCTTCAGCTTGTAATGCTGTACTAATCATTTGCAACTTTTTATTAGTATCAGCTGGTAATTCAACAACATTAACCTTGATATTAGGGTTTTCTTCATGGAATTTATTTATTATATTTGTAAGTGTTCCATTTTCATCAACATGTGAATAATAATTTAAAGTTACCTCTTTTTTATCATCACTTTTATCAGCTTTGCATCCTGCTGATATAACAACTAAACACATTATTAAAATTACACTTATTATTTTTCTTTTCATTTTAATTTTCTCCTTCATATAATTTATAGTTTATTATTTCTAGATTAGATAACTAATTACACACCTATCGTTATTAATAAAACACCTCCTGTTTATAATTAAATACTAACCTGTCACCTTATGCCATCGTTGGCAATTACCATAAAAAATAATTTTTCTGCCATCGTTAGCACAAAAAATAAAATAAAAAAATATCTATTTACATTTTTTTCTGCCAATGATGGCAGAAATTGATTATGGAATAATATTACTCCTTTTTTAGATTAGTGTCAATACCCTTTTTAAAAACCTATGATGTTTTGATTATATTGAATAATATTAGAAAGCAAAACAGTATATGTATATACATATACTGTTTTGCAAAATCCAGTCAAAATAAAAAATTTCTGACTAACTTGCAATCACTTTATTTATATTGGCTTTCATGTTTTTCAAAGAAATCTATTCTAGGTTCCAAATATTTGATGTTATGATTATCATAGTCATCAATAAATGAATATATTTCATCAAAAATATATTCCCAATTCCAGATATTTTCATTAACATTTAGATATTCCCTAACCATTTTACAACTATTTGGAGCAATAGGATGTATCAATGTAATAGCAGTACGTACTCCATGAAAAGCATTTATTAATACTCGTTCTCTAAGCTCATTGTCTTCATCTGCTTCAGCTTTTTTCATGTTATTAACCCAGTACTTGTTCATTGTCCTTATATAGCTATCAAGTACATATACAATCCTATGAAAATCATGATTATACATGTGTTTTTCATAATTAAGTATTGCTTCCTTGGATTCTTCTAATACTTTTTCATCTATTTCTCCTTTTGGAATTTTAGAGTCAAAATATTTTTGAGCTGTATAGAAACAAGATCTAATAAGTCTATTAAATACATTAGTAAGTAAATTACCATCTTTCAAAACAGTATCTGGTCCTTGTTTATCTTCTTCTTTCATGAATACTTGAGGAGTGAAACTTACACTTTTCTTAGCCAATCCTAGACTTAGAAAATGCATTCTTAATTGTTCTGCTGTGTAATGATCTAATAATTCCGCTGCCATTGGTGGTTTGATATCACTACTGCTACTTGCCTTTTTATCCATAAATAATACGTGATTATTAGGTATTAAATGAGGAAGATTGATGTTTTCCCAATCTAATGAACTCTCATTATTAACACCACGTAACGCTAAAAACATCCCCATCTCAGCAATACCATAAAAATAAATGTTGTCTTCTCCAATGAATTGATATACTTTTGAATCTTTTGACTCCCACCAATCTTTCCATTGTTCTTTATCTTCTCCAATCGATTCTAAATAAGTCTTAGTAAAAGAAATAGGTGCCCATAAGGATTCTGGCCATACCCAGAATGTCAAATCTTCTAACTCTTCTTTTTCAGGCACTTTGATTCCCCATTCAATGTTTCCTGATAATCTGAAAGGAACTAAAGTCTTACCAGTCCTAAATCTTATTCCAAGTTTATCAAATACTTCTCTAGCAGAATCTCTGTCTTGTAAATTTTCAAACACAAATGTTATTGAAGGCTTTTTAGGTTCATCAATTATTGTATGTTTTGGAAGCTTATCTACTATATCCGCCAAATTATCTTCTAATTGTTTTCTTTTAACATATATTATTGGCGGCTTCAAAAATTCTTCAATAGTCTTTAATAAATATTTACGAGAATTAGAATGTTGTTTTAAGTATTGAACCCTCTCTTTCAAAACATCATTGTACTCGTCTAATTTAAAATACCAGTTAGTCACTTCTCTAAGTTCAGGTGTTTTTCCTGATAGAATACTTTTAGGATCTATTAATTCATTAGGCATGTACATATGTCCCATTGAACACTCATCTGCATATGCTTTATCTGAGTTACATCCTTCTATAGGACATTTACCAACTACTTGTCTACCATTTAATAATACTTTATGTTCTGGATCATAAAATTGTGGTGTAGATAGTTTTGTAAGATACCCATTTTCATACAATTTATTAAATATATCTTCCGAAACTTCTTTGTGAGACTCCCCTGCTTTGTCTAATCCTGAAGCTCCATATAAGTTAAGACTCATTTCATACTTTTCTAATACTTCACTCTGTTTGTTATGATTTTGTCTAACATAATCTTCTAAAGACCCATTAAACTTGTTATCATCTATAAGCTGTCTATAACTAGCTAATATTGGAGAACCATAACAATCTGTTCCTGATACGAATATAACATTTTCTTTACCGATTCTGTCTCTTAAAAATCTTGCATAGGTATCGGCATGAACAAATACTCCACCTACATGTCCAAAGTGTAATTCTTTATTACCGTAAGGCATTCCTGCTGTTACAACAGCTTTTTTAGGAAATTCTGGCCTTGGTCTTTGTCTTCTATTGTCTTTCATAAGCAAACTCCTTCTAATAATTTTTATTTTATTCATACTTATTATTTAGGATTATTTCCAAGCTAAATTCGTGGAAAAAAGCTCATAAAAAAAGCACCTCCTACAATAATCGTAGGGGCGATTTTATCGCGGTACCACCCTAATTCATTAATATGTCACCATACTAATCTTATCAAGTACTCATTATACTTTAGTTCTATAACGTGAACAAACGTCATATCATCACTTATTATAGCAGATTGTGTACTCGTAGTATGATAAATTCTAAGTCAGGGAAAGAAATACTATTCTGCATTGTAAATAAGATCCGTATGCAGCTCAGAGGCTTGGTTCATTAAATATTCACTATTCCTTCTCAGCACTAGGAACTCTCTGTAAGCTTCTAATCAATTACTCTTCTCTTCATCGCCTTTATTTTCTAAAAGTATATTAAAAGATAAAGGTTTTGTCAAGGATTATTTTGTATTGCTTTCAGAAATCAAAATAGCTGTCTCAAAATACGTTAGCCAAATGATATCATGAGACAGCTATTAATAATTATCTTTTATTTAGATTTTCATATTCTCTAGGCTCTGTAATATTCTTATATGCAGGTCTTATTATCCTGTTAGCCCCATAGAATTCTTCTATTCTATGTGCACACCATCCACCAATTCTTGCAATAGCAAATATTGGTGTATATAATTCAGGTGGAATTTGTAACATGCTATAAACAAATCCAGAATAGAAATCAACATTAGCGCATATATCTTTGGAAGAACCTTTTACTTTTGCAAAAACTTCTGGAGCCAAATTCTCAATAGCTTCATATAGATTAAATTCTTTCATCATATCTTTTTCAATAGCTAATTTATAAGCTTTTTTCTTAAGCATAACAGCTCTTGGATCCGATATTGTATAGATTGCATGACCCATTCCATAAATGAGACCTGATCCATCATTTGCTTCTTTTTTTAATATCTTGGTCAAATAATCCTCTATCTCTTTCTTATTTTCCCAATCTTTTATATTATCCTTGATATCATCCATCATTTGTCTAACCTTGTTGTTAGCTCCACCATGTTTAGGTCCTTTTAGTGACCCGATTGCTGCTGCTATAGCAGAATATGTATCTGTCCCTGAAGAAGATACTACTCTGGCTGTAAATGCTGAGTTATTACCACCACCATGTTCCGCATGTAATACTAGACATAGATCAAGTAATTCAGCTTCTGACTTAGTGAATTTATTATCTGCACGTAACATATGCAAGAAATTCTCAGCAGTGCTTAGATTTCTTGTGGTATTGTGAATATAGAGACTTTTATTATCATAATAATGTGATTTTGCTTGGAATGCATATGCAACCAATATTGGGAATCTTGCTATCAACTCTATACATTGTCTTAACATATTTTCTATGCTTGTATCATCTGGATTATCATCATAAGAATAAGTTGCTAGAACACTTCTAGCTAATTTATTCATGATATTAGGACTTGGAGCTTTTAATATCATATCTTCAGTAAAACCTTCTGGTATTTCTCTACTTTCTCCCAGAATTTCGTTAAACTCCCTCAATTCGCTTTCAGTAGGTAGAGAACCGAATAGTAAGAGATAGCATGCTTCTTCAAATCCATATCTTCCTTCAGACTGAAAACCATCAACTATATTTTCAACATCAATTCCTCTATAAAGCAAATGTCCTTCTGCAGGAATTTTTTCACCATCTTCTAACTTATATCCAATTACGTCTCCAATTTCTGTCAAACCAGCTAAAACACCAGTTCCATTCTTATTTCTTAATCCTCTTTTTACTCCAAATTTATCATATAGTTCAAAATCAATCTTGTTATTATTTTCAGCTAAATTAGCAAATTTTAATATTCTCCTGTATATTTCTTTATCACTCAATATATCAACTCCTTGTATAATATAATTTTGTATTAATATAATTTCTTATTCATAAATATTAACAAATTAAAATTGGTTCCGCAGAAGTAATTGGTTTTTATTTGCTTGAAATGACCAAATGTATCTTGTTCACTTCAGCCATCAATAAATTGTATACAATCATACAAAATATTCTAGAAGCCACTAATCCCTGTAAAATACAATCGCTATAAATTTTATACTTGTATACTATTGTAATATAAAACGCCGTACTTTGCAAGCTATAATAATAAAAACGAATTAAATATTTTAAAGTAATTTATTTGTCATAATTTTCTGTTATATGTATAAATAGTTATCAGCATATTTATACCCACTAATTTATTACTTATAAAAAGCTTCTCATAACCATATATTTAAGCTATTACTTCCTTTTTAATATACTTAGTGTTATACTGATGATTATAATTGCTTCAATATAATACTAAGAAAGGAATGATTAATTTATGGCACTAGACGGAATAGTACTTTCCAATATTGTATCCGAACTTAATCAGTTAATAATAGGTGGAAGAATTGATAAGATTTATCAGCCTGAAAATGACGAATTAATTATATCAATAAGAAATAACAAAAATTCATATAAATTATTATTATCAGCTTTAGCTAATATGCCACGTATTCACTTAACAGAAATACAAAAAAAGAATCCATTGAATCCTCCTAATTTTTGTATGTTATTAAGGAAACATATCATTGGAGGTAAAATAATAAATGTAACTCAACCTAATTTTGAAAGGATAGTAGAGATATATCTAGAACACCTTAACGAATTAGGCGATCTATGTACTAAAAAGCTAATTATCGAAATAATGGGTAGACATAGTAATATAATTTTTTGTGAAGATGATAATAGAATATTAGATAGTATAAAACATGTATCACTTAATGTCAGTTCAGTTAGAGAGGTACTCCCTAACAGAACATATACTTATCCTCCAGCTAAAAATAAGATAAATCCTTTAGACGATATTACTTTGAAAGAGTTTATTAATATACTTAACGAAAAGAATACCATTGTTCACAAAGCACTCTATTTTACTTTTAACGGCATAAGTCCAATGATTTCAGAGGAAATATGCTATCAAGCTGGTATCAATAGTTCTACCGCAACCAGCGAGTTGACTGATAGTGATTTTAATAATTTATATACTAACTTCCAATCAGTGATTAACTTAATTAAAGCACATAGCTATACCCCTAATATTCTCACTGATGAAGAGGGAACCTATAAAGAGTTTTCTTCAATCAAGTTAAACAGCTATGCAGGTTATAAAACCATACCAGAGGAATCCATATCTAGAGTTTTAGATAATTATTATGCCAAAAGCTCTAACACCTCAAGAATCAGTCAAAAATCAAGTGATATAAAGAAAATAATCACAACCAATCTTGAAAGGTGTTATAAAAAATTAGATTTGCAATTAAAACAAATAAAAGACACAGAAACAAGAGATAAATATAAAATCAAAGGTGAATTGATTACTGCTAACATCTATGCGATCAAAGAAGGAGACAAAGAATTAAAAGCATTTAATTATTATACTAATGAAGATACTACTATTAGTCTAAAACCTAATTTATCCCCATCGGAAAATGCAGCTAAATATTATAACCGTTATAATAAATTAAAAAGAACGTTCCATGCATTGACTGAGCACATAAAAGATACCCAAAGTGAAATAGCTCATCTTGAATCTATACAAAACTCGCTAAATTTTGTTGAAGCTGAAGAAGATTTGCATTTAATACGTCAAGAATTAATGGAGTACGGTTATCTTAGATTCAGAAAAAACAAGAATAAAAAAGCACTACAGAAATCAAAACCCTTCCATTACAAATCATCTGATGGTTTTGACATCTATGTAGGAAAGAACAACTTACAAAATGACGAATTGACTATGAAAACTGCTAGTTCTATTGATTGGTGGTTTCATACAAAAGAGGTTCCTGGTTCTCATGTCATTGTTAAAACTGATGGTAGAGAGTTAAGTGATACAGCTTATGAAGAAGCTGCGGCACTTGCTGCTTATTACAGTAAAGCTAATAACTCAACTAAAGTAGCAGTTGATTATACCTTAAGAAAGCATATTAAAAAACCAGCTGGCTCTGTACCTGGTTATGTTATCTATCATACTAACTTTTCTATGTATGTCAATCCTAGTGATGAAAAAGTTACATTAATATAAAAAAAATATAGTTGGTTTTACTTGCCTTAACTCCTAACGGATGGGGCTATGTACGACCAACTATATTTTTATTGTCTTGGATAGATTTCTTCTTGGAAAACGCCTTTAGTTTTATTGTAAGTATCATTATCTACTTTATTTCCATTACAACCTATACATGTAATCATAGTACCTAGTATTAATAGTAACATAATAAATTTTTTCATGGTATCTACCTTTCTGTTAGTGATTCTAGCTAATTTATTTCATACTATTAACATTATTATATGTATATTAAGTTTTTTTATTAAGATTATATGTTATATCTCTTATTCTTTATCAGCTAATTTTTCAATTTCTGATATTTTATATATTATGATTTTTGAATTTGTTTTATTAAATGTATCGTCTTCCCATGTTGCTTGTTCAATCTCAAAGGAATCATCTTTCTTTATAATAGATCTATATTCGGATAATTCATCAGGCATTAATAAAGGGGTAACCTCTTTCTTATCAATGTCATAAATACATATTTCCCCACCTAATCTAACTGTTCCATGTCCATACCCTTTGATGACTAATAATCTTTTATTATCTAGCCATTCCACATCTTTTGGGGTATTGCTACCTTCATCATTGCCTAACAACATTGTTTTTTCATTATTCTTCAAATTATAGAGATATAATTCACCTGGATAATCAGGTTCACCTGTAACAAAAGCCATTGCTGATTCATTAGGTGCAATTTTAGGATATGAACATAGAGTTTTACATACTTCTATATATTCATTATCCACTTTTATATATATTGTTTTACTTTCTCCATATACAAGAGAAATATCATCGTTAATATCAAACATTTTGTATGTATCATCGGGAAGAATTTGCTGCGATTTATTGTATACATCTTCTTCTACCTTGACAACTTGCTTTGAACAACCCGTGGTAACAATAAGTGTCATAAGAAATATTGACATCTTAATATATTTCATTCTACATAACTCCTTAATTATTATCTATTTTTTTCCATCCAATCTTTTGCAAAATCTACTGCTAGTTTTTGACTGAATAACTTGGACTCTGCTCGCCCTATCTTATATGTGATAACATCCTCAATTTTTTCAAATTCATTTCCTATTTTATCAAAGTCATCTACATCAAGTTCTATATCTTTATACTCAACCCATTTTCTTTTACCCTCTAAAAGTATAGGTGCTCCTAATTTTTCTTCTTTGATTTTACTAATCATATATTCAGCTAAATGAAATGAAGTATTATTGTCATAATCTACACCAAGTAGTAAAACCATTCCATCTAAGTCGTATATTTTTTTTAATGGTGATTCACTTCCTAAACCATATTCCAGTGAGTGATTCCTAGTAATGTCTTTTGCGTATTTGCCCCAAGCAGTAAATGAAACTTGTGGGTGATCACTTCGTAATACACCTGGAAAAGTTCTGAATGTTTCTGCTATTTTCCCCATTTGATTAGTTGGTGTGATACATTTATCAAAAGCAGGCATATTCTCTTTTATTACAGGAATCCAACTTTCTGGTACTGGTGGATTTTCCCATTCTTTAGGATCTGAATACTCTGATGTATGTGCAGGCATAATAATAGTTCCTTCACTGGTTATAACATCCATTAACGCTTGTACAACCGCCACAGGTCCTCCACTTATCCACCCGATCTTACTCATTGAAGAGTGTATAATTACTGTCATTCCTTTTTGTAATCCCATACCTTCAAATTGTGTTCTAAGTGACTTTCTTGTGTTTGGTGTGCTAGTCTCATTTATTATATCTTTTACTGTATACTTTTTATCTGCGTCTTGTTTATCTTTATTATCTTTACTTTTTCTAAACTCTTCCATCTCTTTCAAATAATTTTTTTGTGTTTCTGTCTTATTATAATATTGTAGATCTTGTAGATTAATATTATCTTTATTGGATTTCATAATATTGAATAATTTTTCAAAAGTTTGTTTATCCACTATATGTCCACCATTACAATTAGTACATATAATCATTCTTTTTACATTTACAGGTATAATAGGTATAAAAAATAGTGTAAACCAAGTAGTAACCTTCACTAATTGCCAATTGGTTACCAACTTACAAATGTTACATTTACTTTTACCGATAATACCATATTTTTTAATTGTTTTATGTCCCCATCCAAATATTAACATATTTATCACCTTTTATAATTTTTAAATATTTAACTATGATTTTTGGTTTAATTTCAATAATTATGGATAAAATACCATAACAGGAGGTGCATTTATTATATGGATATTAATTGCACACATAACTGCATTTATCAAATAGAAGGAAAATGCAATTTATCTGTTTCTGTAACTCTTAACAACATAAGTAATAACAAAAACGTCAATATTGACTGTCCTTATTACATTTCAAAAGAAGAAGATATTGATAAAGAATCTTCTATTAGTACTTAACCAAAAGTTTCACAGAATAAGAAAAGGTACTGTTTATGCATTATGAACAGCACCTTTTCAATTTTTACTAATTATTCAGCTTACCAATTGCCTCTCTTAATAACTCATTAACCATCTTAGGATTAGCTTTACCTTTAGTAGCTTTCATCATTTGACCAACTAGTGATCCTAGTGCCGCTTGTTTTCCACTTAAATAATCATTGACAGCTTTTGGATTAGCTTCTATAACCTCTTGAACCAACCCTTGCAATTGACCATCATCACTAATTTGTTTAAGCCCCTTCGCCTCAACAATTTCACCCGGACGTTTACCGGTATCCCAGCATTCAGCAAAAACCTTTTTACCGATACTATTACTAATAGTACCATCTTCGATTAAATTAACGAGTTCTGATAAAATATCAGGACCAAAAGGTATCTTAGCCTGTTCTTTTTGATCTTCATCCAATCTACTATATATTTCCGTTATAATCCAATTGGCAACCGCTTTCTTATTCTCAACATTTATAACAGCCTTTTCAAAATAATCTGCCATATTTCTTGAAGCAGCTATTAATCTAGCATCATAGTCTGTTATCTTATATTGTTTTACATATCTATTAACTCTGCTATCTGGCATTTCAGGTAATGAATTCCTTATTTCTTCTATTTTTTCTTTTGATGTAATTATAGGCATGAGATCAGGTTCAGGGAAATAACGATAATCATGGGCTTCTTCCTTACTTCTCATAGAAACTGTTATACCTTTTGATTCATCCCATCTTCTTGTTTCTTGAACGACTTTATCGCCATTTTCTATAACTTTTATTTGTCGTTTAGCCTCATATTGAATAGCCTTAACAGCAAAATTAAAAGAGTTCATATTTTTCATCTCAGTACGTGTCCCTAACTCAGTATCACCTTTTTTTCTAATTGATAAGTTGACATCACATCTAAGAGAACCTTCATTCATTTTACAATCAGATACATCAGCATATAAAAGAATCGTTCTTAATTTTTCCAAGAAAACTCTAACATCATCTGAAGATCTGAAATCAGGTTCAGTAACAATCTCAATGAGTGGAACTCCACATCTATTATAATCTACTATGGAACCTTCTCCTGATTCATGAATAAGTTTTCCAGCATCCTCTTCTATATGTATCCTATTAATTCGGATTTTCTTCATCTCTCCATTAACTTCTATCTCAATTTTACCTTCGTAACATAACGGAAGATCATATTGTGATACTTGATAAGCTTTAGGAAGATCTGGATAAAAATAATTTTTTCTATCTTGTTTGCTGAATTCATTAATATTACAATCCATTGTTAATCCAGCTTTTATAGCATATTCAACAACTTTTTCGTTAAGTTTTGGCAATGTACCTGGCATTCCTGTACATATAGGACAACAATGGGTATTAGGTTCTCCCCCAAATTCTGTTGTACAGCTACAAAATATTTTCGTTTTCGTTTTTAGCTCGGAATGTACTTCTAATCCTATAACTACTTCATAATCTGAATAGCTCAATCTCTTCACCTCTATTAAGAATCTATTATTTATTGTTTTTCTACAATTAAATCTGTGGTGTCATATTAGGTAAATCTCTATTTTGTTCATAAGCATATGCCATCTGCAATATAGTTTTTTCATTAAATGCTTTTGATATGAATTGTACACCAATTGGCATATTATTACTATCAAATCCACAGTTTATTGATAACGCTGGTACTCCAGCAATATTAATAGGAACTGTACAAATATCATTCATATACATTTCTATAGGATTATTCATTTTCTCACCTATTTTAAATGCTGTAGATGGTCCTGTTGGAGTTAGTATTATATCGTATGTTTCAAATATCTTATCAAATTCATTTTTAATTAATGTTCTTACCTGCTGAGCTTTTTTGTAGTATGCATCATAGTATCCTGAACTTAATGCATATGTTCCAAGCATAATACGTCTCTTAACTTCTTTTCCAAAACCTTCATCTCTAGTTTGCTTGTACAGTTCTACTAGATTATCATAATTTTTAGCTCTATATCCATATTTCACACCATCAAATCTAGCTAAGTTAGATGACGCTTCAGCTGAAGAAATCAAATAATATGCAGGTAATGCTAAATCAGTCATGTTCATACTGACTTCTTCAACAATAGCACCCATTTCTTCCAGTTTTTTAGCTACATTCATAACTTTTTCTTTTATTTCAGATTGAACTCCTTCAGAAAAATATTCTTTTGGAAGTGCAACTTTTTTTCCTTTTATATCTTTTTTAAGGTCTTCACCAAAATCTTCATATTGTTTATTATAAGAACTGGAATCCAATTTATCATATCCAGTAATTGTATTTAGTACAAGAGCCATATCTTCAACATCTTTGGTCAAAGGACCTATTTGGTCAAGTGATGATGCAAATGCAACTAAACCATAACGAGATACTGTTCCGTATGTAGGTTTCATACCTACTACTCCACAATAATGAGCTGGTTGTCTAATAGACCCTCCAGTATCAGAACCAAGAGTAAAAACGGCTTCATTAGCTGCAACTGCTGCTGCAGAACCACCCGAACTACCACCTGGAACCCTACTTAAATCCCAAGGATTCATTGTCTTATGAAAATATGAATTTTCATTAGATGAACCCATAGCGAATTCGTCCATATTAAGCTTACCTAATAAAACTGCACCTTCATTATGTAACTTCTGGGTTACAGTTGCATTATAAGGTGGTACAAAATTCTCAAGCATCTTAGATGCACAAGTTGTCTTTATACCTTTTGTACACATATTATCTTTGATTCCAATAGGAATCCCTGCCAACGAACCCAAAGACTCACCTTTAGCTCTTTTTTCATCTATCTCTTTTGCTCTAGCTAAAGCTTGGGTAGTAGTCAATGTAATGTACGCATTTACACTACTTTCTACTTTATCAATTCTATCTATATAGGATTTAGTGATATCTACACTACATATTTCTTTTGATTCTAATTTATTTTTAAGTTCATGGGCTGTCATTTTAATTAAATCCATTGTTTTGCCTCCCTACTATTCAATTTACTCAACGATTCTTGGAACACTGAAACATCCATTTGCCCTATTAGGTGCATTACTTAATAACTCATCTCTAGAAAAAGAAGGATTAACTATATCTTCTCTAAATACATTATTAATAGGTATAATATGAGCTGTAGGATTTATATTATCTATATTTATTTCATTAATCCTATTTGCAAATTCAATAATAACTTCCATATCTGTAGTCATTTGTTCTTTTTCTTCTTCCGTAAGATTTAAACGGGCGAGATTAGCAACATGTTCAACTTGTTCTTTCGTAATCTTCACATTAATTCCTCCCTTTTTGGATATATCTATATAAGTAAAAATTCTTATATACCATATGAGCTAGTCAATTAAACCTACATATAGCATACAAGAATTTATAACTATAATTGTCACAAATTTCTTAAATAATATTCTACCATAAGGCATGCTTTAACACAATACTTTATTACTCTTTGAGTTTCTACATATTATAATAAAGATTCAAAAGTTTCTTCATCTATAATTGGTACACCTAACTCTTTAGCTTTTTTATTCTTAGAAGACGATGATGCAACATTATTATTAATCAGATAATCAGTATTACCTGTAACACTACCTGTAACTTTGCCTCCTAAGCTTTCGATCAATTCCTTTAATTTTTTTCTACTATCATATTTGGTCAAATTTCCAGTAATAACAAACGTCTTACCTTCCAAAATATTGTTATCACTACTTTCTACCTTTTCTATATTAATATAATTAAGTAGATCATTAATTATTTCCATATTCTTTTCATTACTAAAATACTTAACTAACGACTTAGCAATAATACTTCCATAACCCTCAATTTGCGTTAATTCTTCTTCAGAAGCAGATAATATACTACTTAAATTATAATCATAATATTTACAGATCAATTTTGCATTACTTAATCCTACATTAATTATTCCTAGTGCATAAATAAAGTTAGGAAGTAATACCTTTTTACTTTTTTCAATGGAGTTAATTAGATTAATATAAGATTTTTCACCTAATCCTTCCATAGTTATTATTACATCTTTATATTTTTCAATTCTATATATATCAGCAAAAGTTTTTATAAAACCTTCATCAATAAATTTTTGTATTGTAGATTCAGATAAACCTTCAATATTCATAGCATCTCTACCAACAAAATGAGTAAAAGACTTAATTTTCTTAGCTTGACACTCTTCATTAATACAATACAGAACTTTTACATCGTTCACTTGCTTTATTTCTACTTCACCACCGCAAACTGGACATTCTCCAGGAATTAAGACTTCCCTTGATGTATTATCCTTACTTTCTTTGGATAGATTATTAGCCACTTGTGGTATAATCATGTTAGCTTTGTAAACTTCAATCGAGTCACCCTCAATTAATTCCAGCTGCTCTAATATACTAAGGTTATGAAGACTTGCTCTTTTTACGGTAGTACCTTCAAGTTCAATAGGTTCAAATACTGCGATGGGGTTAATGGCACCAGTTCTAGAAGCACTCCACTCTATATACATAAGTTTTGTTTCTTTCACTTCATCACTCCACTTGAATGCTATTGAATGTCTTGGAAATTTAGCTGTTTGTCCAAGACTTTTCGAAAATGAAATAGAATCAAAAGTTAGTACCAAACCATCAGAACCAAAATCATTATGCTGAATTTTATCTTCAAACAATTTTATTGTATCCTCGATATTTTCTTTACTTACTATACTGTATTCCACTGTATCAAAACCTAAAGATTGTAACCATTTTAATTGATTAATTTTCGAATCATCAAAATCAACCTCATCTGCTTGTACCAACGTAAAAGCAAAAAAATGTACATTTCTACTAGCTGTAATTTCATTGTTGAGCTGTCTCACAGTCCCACTACATAAATTTCTAGGGTTTTTGTATTTATCTTTATCAATAATACGCTCATTGATAATTTTAAAATCAGAATACTTGATTACCGCTTCTCCTCTAATAATTAATTCATCTTTATAAGAAATATTAAGAGGTATGTTTTTGAATACTTTAGCATTATTAGTAATTACTTCTCCAACCTCTCCATTTCCTCTTGTGATTGCTTTGACAAGTTTACCTTCCTTATATGTTAAGACAATTGTTAAACCATCTAATTTCCATGATAACATTCCTTTTTTATCATCTATCCATTCCTTCAATGCGGATATTTCCTTAGTTTTATCAAGTGATAACATTCTAGTTTTATGTTTTTCTTTTGGCAAGGAGCTTAAAAGAGTATAACCAACCTTAATTGTTGGACTATCACTCATTGTTATTCCTGTCTCTTCTTCTAGCTTGATTAATTCATCATATAGATTATCATACTCATAATTACTCATGATTTCATTATTCTTCTGATAATATTCTTTGCCTGCCTTATTTAACAGTTGAACTAATTCTTTCATTCTGTTTAGTTGATTCATAATATTAATCTCCTTGTTATATATTAGTTAATAATTTTTCAAAATATTTTCTGACTCTAATTATTTAATTCAACTTATATATTACCATTATTTTATACAAAAAAATAGTCGTATATTACGACTATGCTTTTAAGGAAATATTATTATTTTTCATCTTATTAATAAATTCAATTTTCTTTTCGGTCATTTCTAAAAATTGATTTTCTGTTATGGTTCCTTTTTTATATAGCACGTCCAAGAAGTCAATAAAATGTTCTGTAAGTTCAACCAAAGTTTTAACTTCGAAGTCATTTACATACATCACGACCACACCCATCCCAATTATTTCTTTCTCTGTACTTTAATTTATATATTATTATATATTAATTATACACAATTATTAGAAAAATATGTCAAGTAATTAACCAAATAGGTCTAATTACCTATTCAAATATTGGTATTTTATCAATATTTTTACATAATTAGTAAATTATGTTAGTTAATTATAACTTTTTAGTAATAATCATTCCAACATAATTATAGTTGATTCATCTAGAACTAAAAATTTTCTTTTCCTCTCTAGTTAAATAAATATAATCTGCATTATCGGATACATCATTATGTTTCAATGAACGATATAAGATATTATTTATTCTTTGAAGTATAACAGGGTCATTTGTCTCGCTTATAATTTTAGAAGCCTTTATAAATGCCTCTACTGTGTTAATCTTAGCCATTATTAGCCTCCCTTTTATTTATAATGTCACATGCATCAATAAATTCTAGTAAGAAAAATTGTATGATTTGGTCAATCTTACAATACTTCAAGAAACATGTGAACTCTTTATATTTCGAATTATTTCTAATCATTATCTCCATTCTAATTATATGCACTTTATTGAATTCTATGACCATAATATCTTCATAGTTACCAAAATTAGCACTGACATTTTCATCACCCTTAGCAAATACCGCTTTATCCCCTGTTACCTTATATATGTTTTCAGTTTTACTAACATCCGTAAACACTTTATTGTTAACTTCTCTAGCAAAATATTTCATACAGACATTAACATCTTTGTTCGTATCAAATAAAACTTTACAGGTAATTACAGCTACTGCATATATAAACCCTTGTACAAATTGCTCCTTATTATTTTTATGATTATAATAATTCTTAATAAACATATTTGTTTTTTCATATAGTTCAATAGTATAATTTGCTACATTCTCAACATATTCAGGAAGTCTATCAATAAAATATTGTGTTATAGGAATTTGTTTATCTATGTTTATGTATATACCTTGATTTATTTGATCTCTTATCTTTCTATCTAGCGTACTTAATTCCTTCTTAGCCAATTGTATTTCCGTTTCTTTAGCTAATAATTCTTTAATCTTCAAATCATTTCTGCTTTCTATCTCTGATTCCATATCCTTGTACTGTGCTTCAAGTATATTATAGTTATTCATAAGAATATCAATAGGTTTTACTTTATATTTTCTATCTTCCTGTATATTTAAACAATATATGTATATTCCAAAACATACTATAAAACCAATTATGAAAAATAATACAAACCAAATGAATACATCCGTTTTATTAATAGCATGTTCATCAGTAAAGATATTGTATATAGCTAAAAACGCACTCACTATACAACCGATACCAAAAGATGCAATACTTCTTCTTTTATCACTTATTTGGCAGAAGAGAATCGCAACAAATACACCATAAATCAGTCCACATAATACAAAAACCATACAAATTTTCATATACTACCCCTCCCCAATTTTATTATAACATATTATTATAAAATTTTAAATATTAAATTAATTATTTATTAAGACAAATTTTTTAGCTGATGTCTAATTATTGCGCAAAATAGAAAAAGCCCTCATATCTTAAAGATATAAGGGCAAATGACTTACTATTTTATTAAATTCTAATTTTCATCAAAATTATGCCATACATTTTGAACATCATCATCTTCTTCAAGTAAATCAATTAAATTGTCCATTTTGCTAATATCATCTTCACTTGTTAGATTAGTAGTTGTTTGTGGTATCATTGTAATTTCTGCTGATACTGATTTAATTGAAGCTTCCTCAACAGCTGTGTTTACAGTATTAAATTCTTCTTCAGTTGTTATAATTTCATAAAAATCAATTCCGGCAACAAAATCTTCAGCTCCACTGTCAAGAGCTAACATCATGAGTTCGTCTTCATCTATGTCTTCTGTACGTTCAATAATTATTTGACCTTTTTTGTCAAACATAAAGGAGACACAACCAGTTGTACCTAGATTACCACTGTTTTTAGAAAAAGCATGTCTTATATTAGCAGCTGTTCTATTTTTATTTTCTGTTAAACAATCTACAATAACAGCTACCCCACTTGGTCCATAGCCTTCGTATGTAATATGCTCATAATTAATATTACCAAGTTCACCAGAAGCTTTTTTAATACTTCTTGTAATAGTATCATTAGGCATATTATTAGCTTTTGCTTTTAAAACTATATCTCTAAGCTTTGAATTAAGTGATGGATCAGAACCACCTTCTTTTACTGCTACTGCAATCTCTCTACCAATTTTAGTAAAAACTTTTCCCTTTTTAGCATCTTGTCTTTCTTTTCTATGTTTTATATTCGCAAACTTTGAATGGCCTGACATAAAAATTCACTCCTTAAAATAATTTCACAAATATTTTATCACGTTTTCTAATATATTACAAATCCAGGTTTTTAGAATACACTAAACAAGATTATTTAACCATTTTTTAGAATACATACGTTTTACTGCAAAAATCATTTTGAAAAATTCCTCTGATAATATGAATGCATAAACATATTGGATATCCAATTTAAACACTAGCCCACTCACAAAAGCTAATGGAACTCCTATTAACCATACACCACCCATATCTAGAAACATAGTAAATCTAGTATCTCCACCACTTCTCAGAACACCAACTACTAATATTAGATTCAGTGATTTAAATGGTACAAATAAACCAAAAACAATTAAGCACAACCTAGAATTATATCTAACTACATCGGTCAGATTATCAAATAGACTCACAATAAATCCAGAAGTTCCTATGATAAGCACACTCATACAAATAGATATCATAACAGTTATCTTAATGAATTTTTTACTATACTCATAAGCTCTTTCTAACTTATTATTACCTATTTCGTTGCCTAATATCACAGCACAGGCACTAGATATTCCAAAGAACAGAACCATAAACAGCTGTTCAATAGTCTGATTCAGAGTCATTGTCGCCATAACATCCTCACCCATCCTACCATATACAAAAGAATACATAGCTACTCCAAGAGACCACATAATCTCATTACACATAACTGGTGCAACTGTATGTAAATATTTTGAAACGAAGCTCTTGCTTATATCAAATATTTCTTTGATTTTACCTGCGATAGGTAATTTCAATATATATACACTCGAAACTAATAAACAACATTCTACTGTCCTTGCTATCAAAGTTGCTATTGCAGCTCCCTTAACTCCCATTGATGGAAATCCAAGATTACCATATATCAACACCCAATTCAAAAATGTATTAATAAGTATACTAATAACAGTTATACACATTGGAACTTTAACTTGATTCATACCTCGTAACACAAATATATATGCAAATGATATAGCTGTAAAACAGTAACTGAATCCAATTATTCTTAAGTATTTTACTCCTTCTATGATAACTATTGTATCAGTAGAAAAAAAGCGCATAACAATCTCGGGGAAAAATATAGCTACTATAGAAAATAATGCTCCACCCGAAACACTTATTATCAAACATATTCCTAATATTCTTTTAATGTTCTTAACATCTTTTTTACCCCAATATTGGGCAGAAAAAATACCAGTACCACTACTGGTTCCAAATAGGAATAGATTAAGTAAAAAATATAGCTTGTTGGCACCACCAACAGCTGCAACAGCAGTGACTCCCAAAGAGCTGATCATAAATACATCAATCATATTAAGTGCTGATGTTATCAAGTTTTGAAATGCAATAGGAATACCTATTGCAAATAATTTAGAATAAAAATGTTTGTCATTTTTTATAATACGGTTAACCACTTTCCAATCACCTCTATAATTAACAAATTCTTTGATATCTGATTAATTGCTTAATAAAAATACTAATATCGGTATAGTTATTATTGATAATATAGTACTTATAAACACACCCTCCGATGCAAGAATGTCATTTCCCTCATATTCTTTACTTAAGATTACAGCGTTAGCAGCAACAGGCATTCCAGTAATAACCACTGGTACACCAGCCATAATACCACTAAATCCCAATTGCCTAACAATTATGAAAATGATAATTGGGAAAACCAAAAGTTTTAGTAAACTGTAAATATATAGTTTAGTATTAGAAAATATATTTTTGATACTAATACCCGCTAATGATGCTCCTATAACAATCATAGATAATGGTGTTGTAAGATTAGCAATCATATCTATAGTTTTTGTTGCAACATAAGGTAATGTCAACTTAAAAGAAAAAATAATTAACCCTATTATTACAGCACATACACCAGGGTTAAAAATGTCCTTTATCTTAAACTTTATATTTTTCTGATTATCCATAGAAATCAAATAAATTCCCAATGTATATACAAGTGCATAAAACGGGAGATTATATATTGCCCCATAAAACACAGCTTCTTTACCAAAAATGGATTCAATAACTGGGAATCCCATAAACCCAACATTTGAAAACATAATCATAAATCTATATACACCAATATTATTTTTTTCTATCTTTAATAACTTAGGTATTATAAAAGTCATGATGAACATACATATGTACACTGCAATAGATAATCCAAGCATCGCTAATATTTCTTTATTCCCAAGTTCCGTCTTCTTCATCATTGAATTAATGATAAGGCATGGTGCAGTTACCTTGACAACAAGACTAGCTATCTTTTTACTTGCATGTTCATCAATAATATTAATTTTTCTTATAAAATAACCTAAAAAAAGCACTATAAACAGCACTAGTATTTGATTAATAATCGCATTAAAATCCATGATGTGACCTCTCGCTAAAATATATTTGCTATAATCATTATCTACCATTATATACAAATCCTCAAAAAAGGCAAGAGATATTTTTATAGAATTACAAATAATTAAGACTTCCTTTCGGAAGTCTCTTAACTATGTATCAACGCCAAAACTAACTACTAATGCTTTATCTACTTTTTCCATCACTTTATCTTCCAAATGACACACTTTTTCTTTCAATCTTTTTTTGTCAATAGTTCTAATTTGTTCTAACAAAACAACTGAATCTTTTACTAAATCATATTTTTTTGCTTCTATTTCAACATGCGTTGGAAGCTTAGCTTTATTTATTTGCGATGTTATTGCCGAACATATAACTGTTGGACTATATTTGTTTCCTATATCATTTTGAACGATAAGCACTGGACGTATACCGCCTTGTTCAGAACCAATTACTGGTCTTAAGTCTGCATAAAATACATCCCCACGTTTTACTACCACATTACTCACTCTCCGCTAAATCTCGCTGAACTTCTTAACCTCACCTTCAAATAACAACACATCTTCATAATAATTTATCTTTATGTGTATCTTTGCAGTTTCGAATACGTTCTTAATATATTTATCATTATAATAGACCGTACTTTATGTAAAAGTTCAACTCCTATTTTCTTATATTACCATTATCACCAAAATTTTTATTAATATACATTAATACGTAAATTTTAAAATTATTAATGGAATATAATCAGCAGCAAAGTGTCTAATCAAAATAATCAATAGCTGAAATGTATTTATTATTTTTATAATACACTCTTGGTATTCTTTTACCTAACTGACAAACAACTTCATAATTTATTGTACCTTTAATCTTAGCAATATCATCTGCCGTAATTTCATTATGCCCTTGCTTACCAATCAAAATCACTTCAGCCAAGTCTTCCACATTAGGTATATCTGTAATATCAACCATAAATTGGTCCATACAGATTCTACCTAATATCGGCGCAAATTGCCCACCAATCAATACTCTCCCTTTTGAAGATAATAACCTATCATAACCATCTCCATAACCAACTGGAATAGTTGCTATTTTGGATTTTCTTTTTGTAATATATGTCCCTCCATAACCGATAGGTGTACCTTCCTCTACTTCTTTTATATGTATAATATGGCTGATTAGTGATAAAACAGGCTGTAATTTAACATTATCTTTAATTACTTCATCCGATGGATATAATCCATATAATGATATACCAAGTCTTACTAAATCCAAATGTGTGTTATCTAAGTCAATTATTCCTGCACTATTAGCAACATGTTTAATTGGTATATAGATACCATTACTCTCTAACTTACCAACGAACCTCTTATAAATCTCTAATTGATTATTTGCAAAAGTCTTATCTAGTTCATCTGCTTTAGATAAATGAGTATAAACGCCTTCAATCTTGATGTTAGGTAAATTATATATTTTTTTTATTATACTTAGAGATTCGTCATTAGGTACAAAACCTATTCTACCCATCCCAGTATCTAATTTAATATGTATACTACTTTTTTTACCATATTCTGAAGCTATATCTGATATGTTTTTAGCTGCTGTATAGTTATATACTGTCTGAATCAAATCGTATTCAACCAGTTTGTCAGCTAAATCGATTGGTGTATATCCTAAAATGAGTATCTTTTTATCAATACCACTTTTTCTTAGATTGATACCTTCTTCTATAGTTGCAACAGCAAATCTGTCAATTCCACAATGAATTAGTTCTTTTGAGATAGGAACCGCACCATGACCATAACCATCTGCCTTCACAACAGGCATTAATATACTGTTTGATGATATTCTATTCTTGACATTAGTAATATTATGTATTATAGCATCCAAGTCTATACGGGCATATACTCTTTTGTACATATTCATACTTCCTCCATATATTCAACTTATATAGTTTACAGTCTTTATCTTATTACATAAAAACATTAATATTATACTACTTATTCTAATTTAAAGCCAGCAATGTTGACTCCAGCTTAATAAATTAAACTTAGCTAGTATTATAGACTATAAACTTATAATAGTATACCTTAATTTATTTACAAATATAATATTCATCCATGGTATAGTTCATGATAAAAATTTAGTTAGGATAGTATTATTACTTTCCTAACTTATTATAAAACTTTATATTATATTATTATTCACTAAGACTTGATTTCATTACATAAGGTATGTTACCTATTAGATCATTTGCAATAAGACCATATTCTCCCTTATCATCTTTAGCCCTGTCACCAGCTTTGCTATGGATATAAACACCTAATATTGCCGCATCTGAAACATTTATTCCTTGCCCTAATAACGATACAACAATACCTGTTAAAACGTCTCCAGAACCAGCTGTAGCCATTCCAGAATTACCATAGATATTAATATTGATCATACCATTAGGTGAAGAAATTATTGTTCTAGCACTTTTTAAGATGCATGTAATTTTATACTCTTTACTAAATTCTTGTGCAACTTTTATTGTATTGTTTGTTATTTCATCTATATCATAATTGGTAAGTCTAGACATCTCACCTAGATGAGGAGTAATTATTACCTCACAATTTCGTTTGTTTAATATATCTACATCTTTTGATAATGCATTAATTCCATCAGCATCTATAACTACCGTTTTACCAAAATTACTAATTACTATTTCAAGCATCTCTCTCGTTATATTATCATTACCTAATCCAGGTCCTATGGCAATGGTATCAGCCCATTTAAGCATTTCTAACAACTTACCCTTATCTTCCCTAGACAATTTGTCATTATCTCTATTATAGGTATCAATAACTGCCTCTGGTACTTTTGTTGTTATAACATTAGAGACTGATTCTTCAATAAATGATTTAACTAATCCTGCTCCAGTACGATAAGCCGCTAAAGAAGTCATGACTGCTGCCCCTATCATGTTCCTAGTACCTGCAATTATTAATACTTTACCATACGTTCCTTTATGAGACATTTTAACTCTATTAGGCATAAAGTATTTTGCTAGATTATCATCCATTATTGAAGTACCCGAATTAATTCTATCTACTGATATATTTGGAATTCCGATATCCCCTACAACCAAATCTCCTACATAGTTAGCTCCTGGATATAAAAGCAAGCCAACCTTAGGCAGGCAAAATGTGACTGTCTTATCTGCACACACAGAAGTTCCTAAAATCTGGCCATTATCAGCATTCACTCCAGAAGGTATATCAACCGCAACTTTATAGGCATTAGTAGAATTCATCATATTAATAACTTCTAGGTACTGTCCAGTTATTTCTCTACATAACCCAGTTCCAAAAATAGCATCATATATTACATCACAATCATTAATAAGTTTTTTAATCTCAGACCTCTGTTTTTCGGTCTTATATTCGTAGATATCAATATCAAGTTTTCTAGCGATATCATAATTTATTTTGGCATCACCTTTGATTTTACTAGAATCACCTATTATGATTATAGTCGCTTTTATATTATTACAGCTTAATATTCTACCTATTGCAAATCCGTCTCCACCATTATTTCCTATTCCACAACAAATAACAACATGTCTACTTCCTTTAAGTATCTGTATGGTTTCACTTACAACAGACATTGCTGCGTTCTCCATTAGAACAATACCAGGGATACCAATTTCTTCAATTGTATATCTATCAATTTCTTTCATTTCATAACTCTTGACAACTTTCAACTTAAGCATCTCCTTTTAATTAAGTTACTCCCCTATGGCTATAGCTATTACATTATCTTTTGAATGTGATATGGATACATGTATCATAGAAATATCAAGTTGTCGTGCTAAATCTTTAGCACCATTATATAAAATTACATAAGGTTTACCCTTATCATCACGTAAGACTTCAATATCTATAGGAGCAAAATGTACAAAACCTGTACCAAGAACCTTAGAAACTGATTCCTTAACAGCAAAATTGCCTGCTATTGTTTCACCTCTATAATTTTTAGCTGCAAATAATTTATTTTCATCGGATGTAAAAAATTTTTCTAGGAATCTTTTATTGTGAATAGCCTTTTCTATTCTATCAACTTCAACAATATCATTACCTATTCCTTTTATCATTTACTTCCTCCTAGATATTTTTTATCATATAATTCAATGACTTCATATCCTACTAAATCATGCATATAAGAATATATCTTATCATATTTTTCTTTTGCCTCAGTCTGTCTAACAGCTTTTTCTTTCAACTCTATCCTGACTTTTTCAATCCATTCATGTAATTCGTCTAATTCATTTTTTGTATTATACATTCTCATATAACAATCTTGCATGGTATATTCTAATAATTCTTTATTGATGGTTTCAATTTCTTTAGGTACGTTTTCCATTCTAGATTCCATCTTATCTAGCTTAACCTTAATGTCATTGATGTATTTCTTGCTTTTTTCCATTTCGCCTATGGCTTTATCATCTTCATCTTCAATGGCTTCTTTCATATTATCAACTATATCCACCATCATTTTCTTTTTAAGTAACGTATATTCTTTCAGATCATTTGTAAGTTGTCCTTGTTCGCCAATTAGTTTATTAAGCTTTTTTTCAAGATCAGCTATTTTTTTTGGTTTATTATTGCTTTTAAAAAGTTCATGCCATCTATTATCCAATGTTAGGATATGTACTTTTTTTTCTATATTAATTGGCTTTTCAATCTTTTGTTTTGCAAAAAACATATATTCACGTCCTCATTATTTATATATACCTAGTCATATAATAAAATTTTTTCTATATTAATTATATCGTAACAAAATATAATATTCTATAGCACAATATAATTAAAAGGTACCCAAATACATGAGTACCTAATAACCTCTACGAATAGTTATTCATTCTTAAGGAACATAAATTACAGACGCTTAATTATATTCTCCTTTGATATTATATGAGAGAGTCATCAAACTGTCTAACAAATGTACATTTTCTACAATAACATTTTCATTAGATAATTTTAGGTCAATAGGAGCAAAATTCCATATTCCTTTTATCCCATAACTAACTAAATCATTAGCAACTTTTGGTGCTTTCTGTTTTGGTAATGTTAAAATTGCTAAATCAATGCTATTTTGTTTTATGAAATCTCCCATTTCATCTAAATCTTTGATTTCAATACCTCTTACAGTTATACCAACGAGCCTCGGGTTAACATCAAAAAGCCCTTTAACTTCGAAACCTCTTTTATCAAAATTAGTATAATTAGCAAGGGCTTGACCTAAGTTCCCTGCTCCAACAATAATTGTATTATATTTATTCTCTAGACCAAGTATTTTACCTATAGCGTTATATAAATATTCAACATTATAGCCGTAACCTTGTTGACCAAACCCTCCAAAATTATTTAAATCTTGTCTGATTTGTGAAGCTGTTACACCCATTCTGTTACTTAATTCTTTAGAGGAAATCCTTACAACATCGTTTTCCAATAAGTCTCCTAAGTATCTGTAGTATTTTGGTAATCTTTTAATTACCGCCGTTGATATTTTCTTTTGTATCATATAATCAATCCCCAATCCTGATACTATTTTGGAACTTTTATACAAATAATTATATATGGTTGTTAAATCTATGTCAAATAATCAAATGCGGATAAACCCTTATTCTTTATGTATTATCACAGTAAAAATCATTAACACAAATCCTATATTTAGTAAATATAGTTAAAAACAATTAAATGTTTTTTGTATTCAATCTATATTTTATAAATTATATCACAAAACCCTGATATTTTACAGCTTTTTCTAGAAAATTGTACTTATAAAAAATTTTAATATCCTAAAATTCATACATATTTATTGTAATAAAAGAACAAAAGAGGCTGCGCCTCATTTCGTATAACGAATTTGTACTTTAAAAAGTCTTATCAGCGCATATAAAAACATTTCTATCCATATATTTTAAAAATAGAATTCAGTTCTACTATTATTATCTATAAAAGTTCTTTCCCTAGATATCTATTAATAGCATCTTTAGTTTTTTTTGTATAGTTTGCATCAGTATATAATATTCTTTGTATAGTTCTTTGAGATAAATTAGATTCTTTGGCTAGATCCTTAATGGTTATTTTATTTTCAACCATATAATTCCCTAACTCTTTTCTCTTTATCTCATCCTTTTTATATTGTCTATTATAGAAATAAGTTGTATTTACTTTTGAACTAATCTGTCCTAATTTCCTTTTGCGTTGATAATCAAGGCATTTTTCACATTGTTTAACACCTCTAATAAGTGATTCTTGTGATAAAGATTTACCACATCTTATACATTGTTTTCTCTCTACACGAGCTTTTCTCAATTTTTTCATATAACCTGCATTACGACTCAAGTCATCATCCCCTTTAGAAAAGTTCTTTTATCATATATATGTTGTCCTAAAGAAATTTATTCTTATGTATGAACAAAAGAGGTTAAACCTCGTTTAATAATCACATAATTATTAATATACTAACCAAAAACCTCTGATTTTAAACCCTTTAACTTTTCAAAACTAGTGATTAATGGTATCATAGTATGGTAATTTTAATATTAATAGGAGGCAACTATGATTTTATCATGTAAAAATATATGCAAAGCATTTGTAACGAATACAGTACTCGATAATATAAATTTTTGGTTAGAAAAAGGTGATAAAGCAGCTATTGTAGGTATTAACGGTGCTGGAAAATCAACACTATTTAAGATTATCACCAATGAATTAGAAGCAGATTCTGGACAAGTTATAGTTAATAGTTTAACCAAACTTGGATATCTATCACAAAATAGTACTCTATCTTCTGAGAAGACTATTTATGATGAAATGCTGCTAACCTGTAAAGAAATAATCCAAATGGAAAATACCCTAAGAGATTATGAAGTCAAAATGTCTGAATTAGATGATGGTAGCGAAGCTCTAAATGCACTTATGAAATCATATTCTGATCTTCAACATACTTTCGAAATCAATAATGGATACGGCTACAAAAGTAATATAAAAGGTGTGTTAAAAGGTCTTGGCTTTTGTGAAGAAGACTTCTCCTCTAATATATCAATCCTTTCTGGAGGACAGAAAACAAGAGTAGCCCTAGCAAAAATACTTCTAGAAAAGCCAGATATATTACTGTTAGATGAACCTACTAACCATTTAGACATTAACGCATGTGAATGGTTAGAGGGTTTTTTATGTAATTATCAAGGTACTGTTATAATTATTTCACATGACCGTTATTTTCTTGATAAAATAGTGAATAAAGTTATTGAAATAGATAACACTCATTCTCATATATATAACGGTAATTATAGCTTTTATATAAAGCACAAGGCCATTAATCAAGATATTAGCGTCAAACATTATATAGAGCAACAAAAAGAAGTAAAAAGGCAAGAAGAGGTAATTCGTGAACTTAGATCTCATGGTAGGGATAAGCTAATCAAAAGAGCTCAAAGTCGTGAAAAACAACTAGATAAAATTAATATGATTGATAAACCTACATTAATTAATGATAAGATGAATCTTAAGTTATCCCCCAGAGTTATAAGTGGTAATGATGTTCTTACTGCCACTGATGTTTCCAAATCATTTGATAATAAACATCTATTTTCTCACCTTGATTTTCAAATTAAACGAGGTGAAAAAATTGCACTTATTGGTGATAATGGTACAGGTAAAACAACATTATTTCGTATTATAAGCAATGAATTAACTGGGGACACCGGTAAAATTTCACTTGGAGCTAAAGTAAAAACAGGATATTACGATCAAGAACATACAACGCTAAATCCAAATAATAATTTAATTGAAGAAATATCTGATGAGTATCCGAATATGAACACAGGACACATACGAAATACATTAGCGGCTTTCTTATTCACTGGTGACGATGTCTTTAAAAAAATATCTAGTCTAAGCGGTGGTGAAAAAGGCAGATTGATACTCGCTAAACTCATGTTATCAAATTCTAATTTCTTACTTCTGGATGAGCCTACTAATCATCTGGACATTATATCGAAAGAAATTCTTGAATCAGCTATAAATAATTATACCGGCACTGTTCTATTCATTTCTCATGATCGTTATTTTATAAATAAAATAGCAACAAGAGTATTGGAACTAACCCCTAATAAATTAAATAGTTTCTTAGGAAATTATAATTATTTAATAGAAAAGAAACAAGAAGAAGAAAAACAACGATTACTTGAATTAGAAAATAGTATAGATAATAATAAATATACCGACATTCCTATTGCTACTTCTAATAAACAAGACTGGTTAAAAAGTAAAGATGAACAAGCAAATAAACGTAAACTTAATAATCAGATAAAAAAATTAGAAACTGAAATACACCAACTTGAAAACGATATTTCATCAATTGATGATCAGTTGTGTCTTGAAGAAATATATACGAATGCTGAAAAAGCTACAAAGCTCCTTGATGAAAAAACTACTTATGAAAATGATTTAGAAAATCTATATGAAAAATGGGAGAAATTACTCTGTTAGAGTAAATTCTCCCTTTTATGTTATTTTCCTATTATATCCATTAATTTGTGATCCACTACATTTTTCAATGTATTTTTCACATGTAGATTAGTTAATTCTTCTACTTTATTCTCATCACCCAATTTTATAGCTTCCACAATCGCTTTATGTTCTTCAACTGATTTTTTAGCTCTTGCCTCAGATGAAATTGAAGCTCTTCTTATTCTTTGAACATAATGATGGAAATCTGATAAAACATGTTTTAATATTTTACTATGTGAAGCTTGGTATAACGCCTCATGAAATTTGGTATCTAATTCATAAAGTTGATCTAAATGTCCTTTTTTATAATGAAATTCAGATAAATAAACAATCTCTTCTAGTAATTCAAGTTGTTCTTCATTTATGTTAGTAGTTGCCCATCTAGCAGATAATCCTTCAATCAACGACCTTATTTCATAGATATCTTGTATATCCTTAGCATCAATTCCAGAAACTACTGCACCTTTGTTTGGTATAATTGTTACTAGACCTTCTAATTCTAGTTGTCTTATAGCTTCTCTTACGGGTGTTCTACTAACCCCTAATTCTCTAGATATCTGTGTTTCTTTTAAAGGTTCATTATTCTTATATCTACCCTTTAATATATCTTCTCGTATTTTGTTAAAAACTCTACCTCTTAAAGAGTATTTATCAGTTACTTCTTCGTGAAGATTATACTCGCTCACTGGTGTGCCTCCTCTTATTTATAGGATACACTTATTAATATGAAGTCTTCCATATATTAATTGTGTATGCTATATATATTACACTAATTCTCTTTTAAATAATATTACAATATTTATCCTATGTAAAGTATAAATAAAAATTCGTATGCAACATATATATTATACACATAATTTATAATTTTTCAATTGTTTTCATTAAATAATTTGTAAATTCTTCATTAGTTGCTCCAGTATTTCTTCCAGTAATAGCAAATTCTTTCTCTGTATTACAGATTTCAAGAGCTTTATATAGTTTATCAGCTTTATCTGGATAGCCAATATGACTTAAAAGCATACCACTCGCTCTGATAATACTTGATGGATCAGCATAGATATCTCTACCTTCGTCTACCATTCTAGGTGCAGAACCATGGATTGCTTCAAACATCGCATATTTTTTACCAATATTCGAACTACCTGCTGTACCAACTCCACCTTGGAACTCAGCTGCTTCGTCAGTTAAGATATCTCCATATAGATTAGGAAGAATCATTACTTGGAATTGTGTTCTTCTTTTTTCATCAACTAATTTAGCAGTCATAATATCGATATACCAATCATCAACTTCAATACCTTCATATTCTTTTCCTATTTGTTTACAAATTTCCAAGAATTTACCATCAGTAGTTTTAACAACATTTGCTTTTGTTACAATCGTAACTTTATTTTTCCCATTCTTCTTAGCAAATTCGAATGCAGCTCTTGCAATACGTTCTGCTCCACCAGTTGTTATTACTTTAAAATCTAGCGCAATGTCATCATCAATATTAATTCCTTTACTTCCAAGAACATATGCACCTTCTGTGTTTTCTCTAAAGAAAGTCCAATCAATACCTTGGTCAGGAACTTTAACAGGACGAACATTAGCAAATAAATCAAGTTCTTTTCTCATAGCAACATTAGCACTTTCAATATTAGGCCATTGGTCACCTTTCCTTGGAGTGGTTGTTGGTCCTTTTAATATTACATGACATTGTTTTAGTTCTTCTAAAACATCTTCTGGTATAGCTTTATTAGCTTTTGCTCTATTCTCTATTGTTAATCCACTTATAATCTTAAAAGTTACTTTATTACTCTTAACTTCATCTTTCAATAGATATTGTAATACTCTATGAGCTTGGTCAGTTATAGCTGGTCCGATTCCGTCTCCTCCTACAACACCAATCACTATCTCATCTAATTCATCATATTTAACAAAATCACCTTGTTTTTTCATCATTTTAACTCTGGCTTTTTGTTCTTTAATAAGTTCTTCAAATTTACTAATATAATCCATATCTATTTCATTCCTTTCTTGGTTTAATATACGATTATTTTACAAATTCTTTATAAAATTGATTTTACCGCCTGCAAGAACCATTTTTAATTCTTTGTCTGATAATTCTATGTTCATTTCATAATCAACTTTTTTAGTTTTATTATGAATAATTACTTTTCCTGTTTTTACTTGTTCAATTACATTATCCATTGATAGATCATCATCAAGACTTATTGTATCGTAATCTTTCATATTAATAAATGTAAGTGGTAAAATACCTGAATTGATTAGATTAGCTTTATGGATTCTAGCAAAACTCTTTACAAGAACTGCTTTTATCCCTAGATACAATGGCGCTAGGGCTGCATGTTCTCTACTAGATCCTTGTCCATAATTATCTCCTCCAACAATCATTCCACCACCATTTGCTATTGCTCTTTTAGGAAACTCTTCATCACATGGTGTTAAACAATAATTAGCTAAGTGAGGTATATTAGACCTAAAAGGTAATAACTTAGCATTAGAAGGCATAATATGATCTGTTGTAATATTATCTTCTACAATTATTAAAGCTTTTCCTTCCACAGTATCTTTCAGTTCTTCATTAAGTGGGAAAGGTTTAATATTTGGTCCTTTTACAACTTTTACTTCACTACCATCCTCTACAGGAGGCACAACCATATTATCATTAATATAAAATTTATCTGGCATAGCAACTTCTATATTAGTAGTACAATTAGTAGGATCTGTTAATTCACCTGATAATGCACTAACTGCAGCAGCCTCTGGACTAAGTAAATAAGCTCCTGCTGAAATTGTTCCACAACGTCCTTTAAAGTTTCTATTAAAAGTTCTAAGTGTAACTGCATCTGTTGCTGGCGCTTGCCCCATACCTATACAAGGTCCACATCCTGATTCTAATATTCTTGCTCCAGCTGCTATCATATCAGCTAATGCACCATTTGCAGCTAACATATTAAGTACTTGTTTTGAACCTGGTGCTATAACTAAACTCACTTCAGGATGAACTGTCTTACCCTTTAATATCTTAGATACTTTCATCATATCAAGATATGAACTGTTAGTACAACTTCCTATACATACTTGATTCACTTTTAAATCTTTTATGTTAGATATTTTTTCTACGTTATCTGGACTATGAGGCATAGCAACAAGAGGTTCAAGTTCATTTAAATCAATATTTATAGTCTCTTCATAAACAGCATCTTCATCAGCTTTTAATTCTTTCCAGAGTCCTTCTCTATCTTGAGCTTTTAAAAATTCAAGAGTTACGTCATCACTTTGGAATACCGAAGTGGTAGCTCCAAGTTCAGCACCCATATTTGTTATAGTTGCTCTTTCAGGAACGCTAAGAGAACTAACTCCTTCTCCTGTATATTCAATTACTTTACCAACTCCACCTTTTACGCTCATGATTCTTAGAACTTCTAAAATAATATCTTTTGCTGTTACAAATGTTCTAAGTTTTCCAGTTAACTTAACATTAACCACTTTTGGCATTGTAATATAGTATGTTCCGCCTCCCATGGCTACTGCTACATCAAGACCACCTGCACCAATAGCAAGCATACCTATTCCTCCACCAGTTGGTGTATGACTATCAGAGCCTAATAAAGTTTCCCCTGGCACTCCAAATCTTTCTAAGTGCACTTGATGACATATACCATTTCCTGGTCTAGAAAAATACACTCCATGTTTATAAGCTACAGTTTGTATGTACTTATGGTCATCAGCATTTTCAAATCCTTGCTGTAGCATATTATGGTCAATATAAGCAACTGATCGCTTTGTTTTCACTTTATCAATTTCCATTGCTTCTAATTGTAGATATGCCATTGTACCTGTAGAATCTTGAGTTAGAGTTTGATCTATTTTAATACCGATTTCACTACCTGGAATCATTTCACCTTCAAGTAAATGATCTTTAATAATCTTTTGTGTTAAATTAAAACCCATTGTAAATCCTCCTTATCTATTTTTTAAGTAAATTTTTTACTATATATGCAAAAAATTTTATATATATTCAATTATGGTATTATTGTATACGATTATACCTAGAATGTCAATAGTTTCATAGGTTGTAGGCAACTTCTATTAAGACATTAGTTTCAATTAGACTCCTAGAAACGTTTGTTAGAATTTATTTCCAACTAATGTATTAGATAAATGAATATACTGTGTATTTATTTCATAACTATTGTAATAGGAAAATAAAAGGTTAGCTATTATAGTACTACCAATATTGAAAGGAAAATTTATATGATAGAAAGTATAAATACTTACTATTCTTTAAATGATATTCCAGATGAATTTCTAAAATCAAATATTAAGTCTAGTAAAAAAGAGGATATTGATGATATATTTTTACTTCTATTGGTATTATTTATCATGGATAATGATACTTCAATACTTGATAACGATATATTAACTAATCTAATGGAAATATTTCTGAATTAGTGATCCTATAATAAAAATATATACAAACACACATTTAAACACTCCTTCATAAAATATATTATACTTACGACAAACTGAGGAAATTGTAAGAAAAGTTTAATTCTGAAAGGAGGGCTACTATGCAATGTAATAATAATATGCTTTTACTATTACTACTTTTATCAATGTCTAGTGATGGAGGTTCCTGTGGAGGAAAAGGCTCATATATGGATAATAATATGATGCTTTACATGTTAATGTTTATGCTTATGGGTGGCGGAATGGGTGGTAACTACTAACCCGATTTGTCCTCTTCATAGAAAAATATCTTGTCCTAAATGAACAAAATCATTTAGGGCTTTTTTTATCTTATAGGAACGTTCTACTAATTAAGCATATGAAATAGAAACGTTTTCATATGCGTCAAGGAAACTTTCCTAACGACTGAAACTTCCTACGATAGACGAGGCATAGCCTCTTTTCTTGAGCCCTATTCTAATAATTTTTTCACATCAATTAGTCCCCATCCTTGATGAGCCTGCGAGAACCCTAGATCAATAGTGGACTCTTTCAATTTAAGTTTTATATCTTTCCCTGTAAGTTCTGGGTACTTAGACAATAATAAAGCGATACACCCACTTACCATAGGTGTTGCCATTGAAGTACCACTTTTTTTAGTATACCCTGCCTCTTTGTCTGGATAATATTTATCTTTTGGTGAATAGGCTTTATCAGTACTACATGCAATTATATTAGAACCTGGAGCTACTACATCAGGTTTTTTTATACACTCTTTTGTAGGACCTCTTCCAGAATAATCAGATATCAAATCTTCCATTATTTTTACAGTTTCTGCATCATCTGAAGAACCTACAGTTATAACCTTACGACTTATACCAGGAGTCGTAATCGTTCCTTCATCTGGTCCGTTATTACCGGCTGCAGTAACAACAATCAATCCACTGTCCCAAGCTGCATTCACACCTCTTACAAGAGCAGATTTTTCTCCTTCTATATCTTTCATTCCTACTGATAAATTGACTATCCTTATATTAAATCTTTTTTTATTATTTAAAATCCATTGTATACCAGCTAAAACATCAGATATATTACCTGAGCCTTTTTTATTTAAAACTTTTACTCCAATAATATTACTATCTGCAGCTACACCCTTATATTTGCCATTAGATTCATAACCATCTCCACAGATGATTCCAGCCACATGCGTTCCATGTCCATTATCATCGTATGGAAATTCTTTATTTTCTACAAAATCCTTAAACCCAACTAGCCTATTCTTGTTTTTGACTAAATCATTATGAGGATAGACACCTGTATCAACAACAGCTACGCCAATACCTTTACCTGATACACCTCTATCGTCAGCCCATATGGTATTGATTGTTTGTCTCGCTAAATCCATTTGTGCTGTTATTAGAGCATCATGTTCTACTGTTTCAACGCCTTTTATCCCCTCTAATTCCCCAACATATTTTTCAGGTAATTCTAATACATATGAATCAATCATAGGAAGTTTATATTTTACAGTTCCCAACCTTTTTAATTCATTTTCATTTTTATCATTTATACTACAATTGACAATAACTTGAACTTTTTTATCTTGTAAATCATCATTATTAACATTCAGATTATTTCTTCTAGTTTTTTTTTCTATTTCAATACCCTTATAAGTACTATCTTGTTTTCTTTTTGATCCTTGTTTAAATAAAAAAGGCAAAAGAAATATTCCTATATTTTTCATATTATACCTACCTACTTTGGATTAATATATTTTATTCTAAATTGCGTAACTATATGATTTATTTATTAACTTTCCTCAAATCATTCATAGAAAACAAGCCTTTTAACATAAAATATTAAGAAAGTATATATGGAGGCAATTTATGAGTGATGTAGCTCCTAACGGTTATTTAGGTGGAAGTAACAATAATATGATGTTTCTTATGTTATTCCTTATGATGTCTGGTAATAATAGTTGTGGATGTGGCTCTGGCGGTATGGGAGGCCTAGGAGACAATAGTATGTTATTAATGATACTTATGCTTATGTTATGCAACGATGGTGGTGGATTATAGTACTTATCTTAATTAGTAGAACTTTCCTATAAGAAAAAACAAGTGGTATGAGTAATCCTCTTACCATTTGTTTTTTTGTAAAATTGGAATGGCTATTTACTTAACATATACAAAAATATAGCAACCATACTATTGTTATTGTTAATACCTTTTGATATACTCTGAGATTTTATTGTAGGCTTACATTCTTTATCTATCTCATATACTGTATTATCTTCAAAAATCAAATCCCCTTGTTGATCTAATATCTTTTTATCCTTAGTATCTGTTATAGTATCTTCTTTATGCTTTTTGTTATCACTCATAAAACTGCTGAGTAACATTCTTAGAGCATCAATATCATTAAATACCCCTGATAATCTATCTATGTTTTCAACTACCTCATTATCCATAAATGGTTTTATGGCTTCAAGTAGTTGTAAGTTATCTTTATTATTTTCTTTTGATTTCTCTTTATATTCATTTATTGTAAGAGAAAGGGTATTAATTAATTGTTCTCTAGTAATTTCTATTATGGCTTGTTTAATATTATCAAGGCAATCTGTCATATCGATTTTATTATAATCACTTATTGAATTATTATTTTCATTGTTGCTCATTTAACTAATATCTCCTATACTTCCTTAATTTACTATATGTAATATCATAATTATTGGTAACATATTATATAAGTTCAATATATATAAGTTAATTAAATTGATAAAAGTATTATTTTTAAAGTAATTGTAAATTAATAACTATTACTCACATACAATATTATAGATAATAGATTTAGGGGGCAAAGAGATTTGGATTCCAACGATTCTAACAACAATAATTTCAATACACTTACTACAATGTTACAACTGCTCAAACAAAATTCTAATTCTAATGATTCTAATAACTCTAGAGATTCTAATTTTGAGATTGATACCATTATAAATAGTAATGAAATGAATGTTGTAAAAGCAGCAATACCATATATGAACCTTGATAATCAAAGAAATATGGCAGTACTTGTTAAATTTATGGAATTTATTAAGACTGTAAAATTATATAATAACCCTACAATAAATGAAATTCCTGAATTGAATAGAACAAATATAACCAAAAGAGATATGCTACATGCCTTGCGTTCAGGATGCTCAGATAAAAACAAACAAATTATAGACATTATGTTGAATATAAAGAACATACAATCAATGATTACTACTATGAATAGTAAATCTACGTACCAACCTGTTGATAATAGTGTTAATGACTCCATTCCAAGTGATAATCTAAATCAGGATGAATTGATTAAAAAATTAAAGCAATTGATGCAGCAAAGCCAAAATACATAAGTTAATTAACATATCTTTTATTATATTATAAATAATTCTGATGGAAAGGGTGTATTTGATGAGCGATAGTTCTCACATATTGAATGACGAAACTTTTAAAGATATAAGTCCACAAAAACTTAAGATCATGGTTGACATGCTTAATGATATGACAGGAAAACCTATGGAGCAAAAAGTTAGGGTACTGTTTAGTTATGGAGTAAAAATGAAACAAAACGGCTTACAGTTCACAAAGCAAGAATCATCTCTGATTATTGATTCTATGAAAAACAATTTATCTCCTACTGATAGAAATAAACTTGATATGGTCGTAACTATGATGGAAATGATGTAATCAATCAACAAAAAATCCATATATCCTCCTATAATTAATATGTTAATTATGAATTAAAGGATATATGGATTTTATAATTATTTCACTACTATATTAATAATTTTATTAGGTACATATATTTCTTTAACGATATTCTTACCATCAAGTTTATTTTCTATAGCATTTCTAGCTTTTTCAAGCACACTATCTTTTGCTTCGTCAACATCAATAGTAATTGTAGCTCTTACTTTTCCGTTAACTTGAACTGGCATTTCAACTTTGTCATCCTTCATTTTATTCTCATCATATGTTGGCCATCCCTTAGTAAATACGCTTTCATCATGACCAAGCATTTGCCACAATTCTTCAGAAATATGAGGAACAAAAGGAGAAAGTAAGATTATTAGATTTTCTAATGTCTCTTTGTCTACACCACTATTGTTCTTAGATATACTAATCAATTTATTAGTATATTCCATAAATGCACTAACTACCGTATTAAGGTGGAAACTATCAAGACGGTTAGTCACTTCATATATTAATTGATTCCTAACCTTCTCTAGCTCATTAGTAACTTTTACATCTCTATCTTTATTTTCACTAACTAAGTTCCAAACTTTATTTATATAACGATAAACGCCATCAATACCTCGATCATCCCACTCAGAATCTAATTCTGGTGGTCCAACAAATAGTTCATATAATCTTAATGAATCACAACCATATTTATCTACCAAATCATCAGGTGAAACTACGTTTCCTTTAGATTTACTCATCTTAGCACCATTTTTACATATCATACCTTGGTTGAATAGACGTTTGAAGGGTTCCTCAAAATCTACTACACCCATGTCATATAAAAATTTAGTGTAGAATCTTGCATACAATAAGTGAAGTACAGCATGTTCAATTCCACCAACGTACATATCTACTGGTAACCATTCTTTTGCTTTTTCTTTTGATACTAATTCATTTTCATTATTAACATCAATATATCTTAAGAAATACCATGATGAACCAGCCCATTGTGGCATTGTATTTGTTTCTCTTTTAGCTTTTCCTCCACATACTGGACAAGTAGTATTAACCCATTCATCAATATCAGCAAGTGGTGATTCTCCTGTTCCTGTTGGCTCATATGACTTAACATCTGGAAGGGTTACTGGTAATTGATCCTCTGGAACTGGAACAGCTCCACATTTTTCACAATGTACAATTGGAATTGGTTCTCCCCAATATCTTTGTCTTGAAAATACCCAGTCTCTTAATTTATAATTAACTGTTTTCTTACCTATTTCATGTTCTTCTAGATAATTAGCAATAGCTTCTTTTGACTGGGATGATTTCATTCCATTGAACACATCTGAATTAATCATTTCGCCTTCACCAGTATATGCTTCTTGTAAATCCACTATTTCTTTTCCATCTTCAGCAATTACTTGAATTATTGGTAAGTCAAAATTCTTTGCAAATGCAAAATCTCTATCATCATGTGCTGGAACACACATAATGGCTCCTGTACCATAATCAGCTAATACATAATCTGAAATCCAAATAGGAACTTTAGCTCCATTTAATGGATTGATTGCATAACTACCTGTAAACACACCAGTTTTCTCTTTATCTTGTAATCTATCCACTGATGATTTCATAGATGTATCAAATACGTATTTTTCTACCTCTTCTTTTTGTTCATCAGTAGCTAATTTACTAACCATATCATGTTCTGGAGCAAGAACCATAAAGGTTGAACCATATAGAGTATCTGGTCTAGTTGTAAATACCTTTATGCTTTCATCTATACCATTAATCTTAAAATCAATTTCAGCTCCATAGGATTTACCAATCCAATCACTTTGCATTTTGATAACTTTTGCTGGCCAATCAAGTTTTTGTAGATCATCAAGTAATCTCTCAGCATATGCAGTAATCTTAAGCATCCATTGACGTAAATTTTTCTTAGTAACTTCAGTACCACATCTTTCACATTTACCATTTATTACTTCTTCATTAGCAAGACCTGTTTTACAATCCGGACACCAGTTTATTGGCATTTGTTTCTCATAAGCCAAACCTTCTTTGAACATTTTTACAAATATCCATTGAGTCCATTTGTAGTATTTTGGGTCTGTTGTATTTACTTCCTTTGTCCAATCATATATAGCACTAATTTCTTTTAATTGTCTTTTGAAATTTTCTACATTTGTTGATGTAGCTTTAGAAGGGTGAATTCCCATCTTAATTGCATAGTTCTCAGCTGGAAGCCCAAATGCATCCCAACCCATTGGATGAAGTACATAGTAGTTTTGAAGTACTTTATATCTGCTCCAAACATCACTAAGTACATATCCTCTCCAATGTCCCACATGTAATCCACTACCTGATGGATACGGGAACATATCTAAACAGTAATATTTTTCTTTACCTTCTTCATCTTTGTTGATTGGATTTTCTTGCCAAACATTACGCCATTTTGTTTCTATTTGTTTATGATTATAAACAGCGCTCATTTTTTTTCCTCCTTTATTACCTTTCTTATCAAGAACATTAAAAAATCTCTATGCAATTTATGCATAGAGACGATATATTCTCGCGGTACCACTCTACTTTATCTCATAAGAATTTACATTCATGTGAAATACTCTTTGTCTTTGTAACGATAAGTAACCGTCCTAACTTACTTATTTTCAGATAGGATACTCCAAGGCGAGTTCAATACATATTGATACTGTTTTACACCATCCAACAGCTCTCTATAACCAATAAAATATCTACTAATCCTTTTCATTGTATATTATAATTATATAATTAAACGTATCATAACATATTGAATGAGTAAAATCAAGGCATAATATGCAAACAAAATCAATTTAAACTATAAGTTATTTAATATGAATATTATTCTTGATTATCTGTATTGAATATTCCATTCCAATCTGGTAAAATATCAATTCTTGTAATCTTACTAGCCTCATTAAGTTCTTCAGTATCAAATTGAATCATCATTATGTACATATCACCAAGGTCAAAATATAAAGCTTCTGAAAAATCATATTTATAAATAGTTTTATAATGATTACAAACCTTTAGCGCATTATCTCCTACACCAAAACCCTCTTGAGTCAGATATCCTTCTTTATTCGTCCTTACACCCATAACTCTTGATAATCTGCTGTCCAAAGTGATATCCAAACCAATTCCTTCTTCATCATTATAGGTGATTAAAAAGCCGTTACCATCTTTTATGACGGCATAATCAGTTCCATATAGTGAAATGACTTTTTCTTTCATTTCACCTATTTTTATATCTCCAATTTTCATCTTTACATCAATAGAATCATAGTCAAATTTACCTTCTACTTGGTCAGACAAACCTTCTATCTTAATATAACCGTATCTATTCCATGCGATAGAACCTAAATCTTCAACAAGAGCCCATTTTTCGTCTAGATTATTTGTTCCGGTTGATATGACCCTAACCTCTTTTGGACTTGTCCCAATAATTTCTGAATCAGAATATGGAAACATCATTAATGAACAATCACTTTCATAAGATTTTACACCTACAATATTTTGATATCTATCTTCCCTGTATATGAGGTCTTCATCTCCATTTTCAGCTTTATCTTGGTTATCATTATTTACATCTAAGGCATCAATTTGTTCATTAAGTTTATTATTTTCTTCTTCCAGCTTCACTATTTGATCCTTAAGATTGTTAATCAATTTCTCCTGTGTTTTCTGATTCTCATTATTATTGATTACAATTTGATCTTCGTTTACTTGATTTTTATTACTACATCCTATAATAATAACTGATAATATTATTAATACTATAGATACATTTAATACTCTACTATACTTCATTACACTCTCCTCTTTTATTATAAAATCAATAACACTGGTAATAGAGTTTTTATAACAATACTAATTTTCCATATTTATTTGTCCTCTTCCTTCGTTTCTTTCATATCCTAGACCTTCATATAATTTTAGAGCATTATAATTCTCTACATCAGTTGCTATAAAACTCCTTACAGCACCATTCTCTATACCCCACTTTATACAATAATTCAACAGTGATTTGCCTATACCTTGATGTTGATACTTAGGGTCTACCGCCAATAATCTAATCCATACCACAGTCCCTTTTTCACTATCAAATCCATACATATTCACTAATATGACTCCAATGATTTCATTATCTTTTTCTGTAATAAATATTTTGGAGTGTTCTGTTTGGTACCATTCTTTTATTGCTTCTTCATCTTCTCCTTTAAAACCTCTAGATAATCCTTTGCATGATTTAGTAAGTAAACTAGCTATTTGTGTTTCGGATTCTTTTAATTCTCTTATCTCTACACTATTGTTGCTCTTACATATGTACTTAGTTAAATCCTTATACCATAGATCAATAAATTCACTTTCTATATTAAATCCTATTTTATTCATCTCATCTACAAAATCTTCTGGTATAAACTCTACATATATTTTATTTCCTTTCATTTCAGTTAAGAAATTGTTGAATTCCTTAATAAAATTATCCCTAGAATTACATGCCCAGTACAATTGAATTTTATCTATTAAAACTTTATATACTATTAAATACTCCTCATTTTCTTTATATATTAACGAATTCTCCAAATCTTCTTCATCAACATATTCAAAGCAATTGTATTTGTATGTTTTTCCTTTATTGATTAATGATTTCATGTTTTATCTCCCCTTATTAAATGTATTAATTCAGCTAATCTAACAATTTTTCATTATTGTTTCACACATTTTTATTCATTCTATTTTTAACAATCAAATAAATACCTATTGCTAATTTTAACACTGGTCCAAATATTTCAAAGAACCTTATCAATCTTAAATTAAAAGTGTACCCTTGAGAATTACCCAAAAAATAATATGGTATTTGAGTAAGTAAAACTGGTAATGTTTTTATTACAATTATAATTCCTAAAACCAATAATACAATACTTAATAACTCCCTATACTCTACATTGATATTTAAACTGTCATTACTATCATTTCCTATTATAGCTGAAACAATCTTGTCTGTATAAATCCATAACAAAACAGCTATCCCTAAGATTACAATAAAATTAATTATAAAATATAATGAACTGTTTACTCCAAGATTCTGCAGAGCACTATTAGTTCTTTTTATCCCAGGTACACATAAGATAATGATTTCCTTAAATAGGATAATAGCCTTAATAAAATAATACAATGATAAAACCCTAATTAATAATTTACCTAACTTCCTCATTTGTTAATACTCCCTTCACTTATAAATATTACACTATAAAATAATATTTTAGTTTCTTATAACTATTATATCTAATAAATCAACAATATCAATATCATAATTAATATAAAATTATAATATTTACTTCTATTTTATTATTGATTATTTATTTTCATAGGGACTTACTAGCTTTTCTTTGCTTCTTTCTCCTGTAATACTAAGTATTAGTTTATCCATCTCTTCTCCATTAATTGATATTTCTCCATCAGTATTATCTAAATGCAAATTATAATTCGGTTCATTATACCAATAATAACCATCAATAACATGATTATTATAATATAGTTTCAACTCGTATTCAGCAGGTAACCTATCTAGACAAATATTTTTAGTAATATTTCCCGACCTTATCAAATCAAGTATTTTTTTAATAGTTTTTTCATCATCCACTATTACCTCTTCTTTTTTAGCATATTGTTTATTCTCAAAATCTGACCAAACAGATATAATTCCAATCTTTTTAACATTCTTATTATTCATCATTATATTTCCAATTATAACTAATATTATAAAAATCAAATTAAGTACTATTATAATTTCAACTATCTTTTTCATAACTCACCTTACCATTTCCGATTATATAATTTTACTTTCAACTCAATATCTTAATTAGTTTTATTGCTATTGCTAATGATTCAAAAAATATTATTACTACAGATAAAACTATAGTTCCTCCCATGAAATATTTCTTCATAAGTTAATTTCTACTCAATCATTCTTTTTATAAGTTACTTCTAATATTTTATTGATATTTTCTTCAATATTATTTTTAGAAGTATCAAGCACTATATCCCCTTCTACCTCTTTCCATTCTAGTGATTTCCTTTCTATCATACTTATGATAGGTTTTGGCAAATTACCTTTCATCCTCTTTGAAAATCTAGTCTTAATTATATCAATGTCTGCAATAAATTTAACTTTAACACAATCAATATTATCAAGTTTTGCTATTACATCTTTTTCAGTTATCACATATATGATGTTGTTAACACAAGTATTCACATCTACACTAGCATCAACCATTTTATTATAAAAATTATTCCAAGCATCATTTTCATTTTTAGCTAATTTCAGATAATCTTTTCCACTATATACTTCAGCATTAACCATATCTCTTATTTTTTCAGCAACAGTAGATTTTCCTGTACAGCTTTCTCCCATAAAAATAAATAACATAATTTATCCCCCTTAACATACAAATTATATTTTCAGTAACCATAAGAAATAAAAAGGCCATCCAATAATGGACAGCCATTTAACCTTTTATTCCTCGTTTTTCTTAGCTTCAATTACTTTCTCTTGAATATCCATAGGAGCTTCATCATAACGCTCGAATTTCTGAGTAAATAATCCTCTACTCTGTGTCATTGAACGAAGATCTGTTGAATATCCATACATTTCAGATTGTGGAACCTCAGCAATAATTTCTTGCTTACCTTTTGCAGGATTCATACCTAACACACGACCTCTTCTTTTGTTGAGATCTCCAATAATATCTCCCATATAAGCATCTGGTACTATTACTTTAACACTTAAAATTGGCTCTAATAAAATTGGTGAAGCTTCTACCATTCCTTTTTTGAATGCTTGTGTGGTAGCAATCTTGAATGCCATTTCTGATGAATCTACAGGATGATAAGAACCATCTACTAATGTAGCTTTAACACCTACAACTGGATACCCTGCAATAACTCCATGATTCACTGATTCTTGTAACCCTTTGTCAACTGCTGGGAAATAATTCCTAGGAACTGATCCTCCGAATATCTTTTCTACAAATATATAAGGTGTTTCTCTATCTCCTGATGGTTCAAATTCAATATGAACATCACCATATTGTCCATGACCACCAGATTGTTTTTTGTGTTTACCTTGAACTTTAACCTTTTTCTTAATTGTTTCTCTATAAGGAACTTTAGGTTTTTTAAGATCCACACTCACTTTAAACTTAGCTTCCAATTTGCTAATTATTACATCCAAATGTTGACCACCAATACCATACAATAGTTCTTGATGGTTTTCCGAATCTAGTATAATTTTAATCGTTGGATCTTCTTCCATTAATTTATGAAGACCCGATGATATTTTTTCTTCATCACCTTTTGTTTTTGGAAATACTGCTCTACATGCAAGAGATTCAGGGAAATTTATTCCTTTTAATTTGACAGGAGTTTTTTTATCACATAATGTATCTCCAGTACTAGTATTTGACATCTTAGCAACAGCCCCAATATCACCTGCTCTAATTTCTTTTACTTCAATCTGTTCTTTACCTCTCAATACATAAATATGTGAAATTCTTTCAATATCATCTTTGTTAACATTCAAATAAATAGAATCTGCTTTTAATACTCCTGAATAAACTCTAAATAACGATAAGCGTCCAATATATGGATCTACAATTGTCTTGAATATCAAGGCACTCATTGGCTCATCTTTGTCACAAATAACTTCTATTTCTTCTTCCGTATCAGGATTTATTCCCTTAACTACTGTATTCTCTTCTTTTGGAGCTGGCATATATTTAATTATAGAATTAAGCAATACTTGTACTCCTGTATTCAAAATACCGGAACCACATAGTACAGGAACAATAGTTCCTTCGATAACCCCATTATGAAGTGCTGTTTGAATTTCTTCAAGTGTAAATTCTTCACCCTCGAAATATTTCTCCATAAGCTCTTCATCACTCTCAGCAACTGCTTCAAGAATCATTTCTCTAACTGGCTCTAATTCACTAGTCATACCCTCTGGTATATCACACTGTTCTACATGGTCTTTAACAAATTTTCTTCCTTGCATCTTAACTACATTAACAAAACCAATAAAATGTTCTCCTTCTTTAATAGGAACTTGGAATGGAGCGATACTTTTCCCAAAAATATCTCTTAATTGGTCAAGGACATTTTTCAGATTTGCTTGGTCATCATCCATATCAGTAACAAATACCATTTTAGGTATTTCCATCTCTAGTGCATATTCCCAAGCTTTTTCAGTTCCTACTTCAACACCAGACTTTCCAGATACAACAATAATTGCACTATCAGCAACTCTAGTCGCTTCTTTTGCTTCTCCCATAAAATCGAAATATCCTGGTGTGTCTAATAAATTAACTTTACAATCTTGCCATTCAATAGGAATACAGGATGTGTTTATTGAAAAACCTCTTCTAATTTCTTCTTTGTCGAAATCACTTATTGTATTCCCTTCTTCAATCTTTCCTTGTCTCTTAGATATTCCTGCAACGTTTGCCATAGCTTCTGTTAAAGTTGTTTTACCGCTTCCACCATGACCTAAGAGTGCAACGTTACGAATTTGTTCAGATGAGTAGATTTTCATGGATTTTCCCCCAATCATTGGAATATTTTTTACAAAATTAGTAAATACAACAAAATATTTTTTCAATTTTTTATTAAAAAAATAAAGTTGTTATTAAATTATTAAACTATAACACTAAATATGTGTTATAGTTAATATTCTACTATAATCATTGAATTCCTTCAATAATTTCAAAAAATATTTATTAATTTTATTAATTTTGCACAACATTTTTTACAGTTCAACCTTAAAATGCTTATGTGCATATTTCATTAACTCAAACTCAAATAAAATAAACTATTTTACTAATTACGTGTTATATTTTAATTAACATTTGTATTAAATATAATATTTAATTAATTTTATTATTATTTTTATATTATATATTCTAATATTTAAACATCACTGAATATTTCCCAATAAATAATTATTTCACTTTGCGGCTTTAAAGTGTTGACATAAAAAGCTAATAAGCGTAAAATATATAAAACCATATAATTATATGTTTTAAGTCAACCTGTCCTGTATATTATATGTAAAGATGTAAATAAAATACATTTACTCTTTTTATGATCATTAATGTTATTAATTTTTTGTGGATTAATCTTATTAATATGTTGAAGAATTAACTTTAATAATTAAGTTTATTTAATGATATACTCAATAAAATATATAGTTTAACAACATAAATATAATATATATGATAGAATATACGTATAAAATTAGTAACGTAGTATAAGGCTACACATATTAATTTGAATATAATTGTGAAGGAGAATATTAAAAATGGTTAATTGTAGAAAAGAAGTTGAATCTCTAAGAGCTTATGTGCCAGGAAAACCAATAGAAGATGTTAAAAAAGAATTCAATCTTGAACAAGTTACTAAAATCGCTTCTAATGAAAATCCATACGGTTGTTCTGAAAAAGCAAAAAAAGCAATCATTGAAACATTAAAAACACCATCATTATATCCAGATGGAAACTGTACAAAATTAAGAAATGCTATAGCAAAAAAAATGGATATAGAAACTAATCAACTTGTTTTTGGTGCTGGGTCGGATGAACTATTATCAATAATAGGTCGTACTTTTATTAGTCCCTCAGATGAAGCTATAACATGTTCACCTAGCTTTGCGCAATACAGTGCATCTGTTAAAACTATGGGAGGTAACATAATACAAGTACCCCTAGTTAATCATACTTATGACCTAAATGGAATTGTTGATAAGGTAACAGATCGTACTAAGGTTATTTTCATAGCTAACCCTAATAACCCAACAGGTACAATTATTACAGAAAAAGAACAATTAGAATTTATTAAAAAAATACCAAGTAATATCCTGATAGTACTTGATGAAGCATATTATGAATATGTGTACGATGATAATTATCCAGAGTCATTACCACTATTAAAAGAATACGATAACTTAATTATACTACGAACTTTCTCTAAAATGTATGGTCTTGCATCTTTACGTGTTGGCTATGGTATTGCTCATCCACAAATAATAGATTATATCAATAGAGTACGTGGACCATTCAACGTAACTACTGGAGCTCAAGAAGGCGCACTAGCTGCTCTAGCTGATGATGAATTCGTTAAGAATACTTTTGAATCAAATAAGGCAGTTAAAGAATATACTTATAAAAGACTTGATGAATTAGGAATCGAGTATATTAAAGGTCATGGTAACTTCTTGATGATAGATTTTAAAAAACCTAGCATGGAATTATTTATAGATCTACAGAAAAAAGGCGTTATAGTAAGACCTGGTTTCTTCTTTGGTATGGATACATATCAACGTGTAACATTGGGTACAAAAGAAGAAATGGATATATTTTTCCAAGCCATTGAACAGTTGATTTAAACCTGATATTTATTTTAGTTTATAGCTGATTATGGTATACTATAGATATTGAGGGACTTTTTCTTTAGTACATCTAATTAGATATTAACTATATTGTACGGATAGACTCTGTTTAGTTATGAAGACCCTTAAAATCATATTAAAAGGGGTCTTTGCTATGCCTTTTGGGGCTTGGTTACCTAAATGAGTCTATCCTATTTAATATATCACCAAAAAACATTATTATAAGCCAATCCCTTGACTTTATAATAACGAAAATAATACTATATTGATATGCATATAAACGGAGGTATAATAATGATTATTGTAATGAAACCAAATGTTAATGAACTAGATATAAAAAATGTTATAAACTTAGTTGAAGATCATGGGCTTAAAACTCATTTATCAACTGGAGATCAAGTTACTATCGTTGGTATAGTTGGAGATAAATCAAAATTATCAAAATGTAATATTGAATTAATGAGTGGCGTAGAAAAGATCGTCCCCGTTACTGAATCCTATAAATTGGCAAATAAAAAATTTAATATGATATCATCTGTTATTAAAGTAAGAGATGTTGAAATTGGTAATAATAACTTTGTAATTATGGCTGGACCATGTGCAATAGAAAGTGAACAACAAATCATTGAAACTGCTCATGCCATCAAGAAAGCAGGTGCATCAATTCTTAGAGGTGGTGCTTACAAACCTCGTACATCCCCTTATTCATTCCAAGGATTAGAAGAAGAAGGATTAAAATATATGGCAAAAGCTCGTGAAGAGACAGGTTTACCTATAGTATGTGAGGTCACTAGTTTAAAATCTGTTGAAACAGCTTATAAATATGTTGATATGTTCCAAATAGGTGCAAGAAACATGCAAAATTTCTATTTACTAAAAGAGATTGGGAAAACCAATACTCCTGTTCTTTTAAAAAGAGGTTTATCTGCAACTATAGATGAATGGTTAAATGCTGCTGAATATATAATGAGTGAAGGAAATAAAAATGTTGTTTTATGTGAAAGAGGTATTAGAACTTTTGAAACAGCTACAAGAAATACTCTTGATATTAGTGCTATACCTATCATCAAACAAAAAAGTCACTTACCGATAATAGTAGATCCTTGTCATGCTACAGGAAAAAGAGCATATGTTAATCCTCTTTCAAAAGCCTCTATAGCTGTAGGTGCTGATGGTATAATGGTTGAAGTACACCCTAATCCTGCGGTAGCTTTATCTGATGGTCCTCAATCATTGCCCCCTAAAGAATTTGATTTATTATGCAATGAGTTAAGACCTTTCGCTAAGCTTGTTGGAAAGACTTTATAATGAATATAGATAAGATTGGTTTTATCGGACTTGGTTTAATAGGTGGTTCGTTAGCTAAAGCTATCAAAGTTCAATATAAAACATGCAAAATAATTGCTTGTGACATTGATACTACTTCACTAAAAACAGCTTTGAACGGAAAAACAATTGATAATTATACTACTGTAATCGATAATAATTTTAGTGATTGCCAGATTATTTTTTTATGTGCACCTGTAGAAAATAATATAGAAGCTCTAAATAAACTATTACCAATTATTAATAAAGATTGTATTATAACAGATGTTGGAAGTACAAAAGAAAAAATTATTGATGCTGCAATAAATATGAACTGTGACAATTGTTTTATTGGTGGCCACCCTATGGCTGGATCTGAAAAAAGTGGAATTACCGCTGCAGATAGCCATCTATTTGAAAACGCTTATTATATATTAACACCTCTACCTGCTACTACAGACGATAAAATAACTATGTTACAGACAATAATTACTGCAATTGGTGCTTTACCGATTATAGTAGAACCAACCAATCACGATTTTATTACAGCAACGATTAGCCACGTACCTCATATTATTGCTTCTACACTTGTTAATCTTGTATCTAAACTGGATACACCAGATAAACATATGCATACTCTTGCGGCTGGAGGATTTAAGGATATCACTAGAATAGCATCTTCATCTCCAGAAATGTGGCAGCAAATATGTTTGACCAATAATAAACAAATAATTAACGTTATAGATAGATTTCAACAAGAACTATCATTAATAAAAGGATATATAGATGAGTGCAATAACAAAAATATACACTCATTTTTCTCTGCATCAAGAGATTATAGAAATTCATTCTCAGATAAGAATACTGGTTTTATTATGAAATCATATAAAATTACCGTTGATATTATTGATAAACCTGGTATTATTGCAGAAATAGCATCTTTATTAAGTGATAACAATATAAATATTAAAAACATAGGAATTAACAATAATAGAGAGCACCAAGAAGGTGTATTAGAAATAATATTCTATGACCTTGAAAGTCAAAATAAAAGTATCGAAATACTGGTTGGCATGAATTATAAAGTTTATGTCTAGAATACAATAACTACTGGAGGTAAATATGATAATACATCCTATGAAAAGCATACACGGTGAAATTAGTGTACCTGGAGATAAATCTATTTCCCATAGAGCAATCATGCTAGGTGCTCTATCAAAAGGTATTACAAATATAAAAGGGTTTTTAATGGGTGAAGATTGTTTAAGTACCATTCGTTGCTTTAGAGATATGGGAATCAATATTGATGTTAATGATTCCATTGTCACTGTTTCTGGTAAAGGATTGCATGGTCTTAAAAAACCTAAAAGCGAATTATATGTCGGCAATAGTGGTACTACTCTCAGATTAATGTCTGGAATACTTGCTCCACAAAAATTTGATTGTATCATAACTGGTGATGATTCAATAATTAATAGACCTATGAAAAGAATTATTGAACCATTAACCAAAATGGGTGCTAATATTGTATCTATGGATGATAACAATAAAGCACCATTAAAAATTACTGGTACCAAACTACACAATATAACGTACAAATCCCTGGTAGCTAGTGCACAAGTAAAATCATGCATAATTTTAGCAAGTTTGTACACCGAGAATGATACTAGAATAGTAGAACCTGTTCTTTCTAGAAATCACACTGAAATAATGCTAAATTATTTTGGAGGTAATATTACAACGAATGGCTCTACAATAATTAACACCCCTGTGAAAGAATTATATGCAAAAGATATTGCTATACCTGGTGATATTTCATCAGCTGCATTTTTTATAGTAGCTTGTTTAATTACTAAAAATTCTCAATTGGTTATTAAAAATGTTGGAATAAACCCTACACGAGATGGAATCATTAAGGTCTTAAAAGCAATGAATGGTAATATATCTTTACTTAACCAAAGAGAAATTAACGGGGAATTAGTTGCTGATATCCATGTCAAATCCAGTGTACTAACAGGTACAGTAATCGATAAAGATATCATCCCTACTCTAATAGATGAAATCCCAGTAATTGCTGTAGCTGCTTGTTTTGCTGAGGGTAAAACAATAATAAAAGATGCTGAAGAATTGAAGGTCAAAGAGTCTAATCGTATTGAGACAATGGTAAATGAACTAAGTAAAATGAATGCTAATATAATAGGGACTGATGATGGTATGATAATATCTCATTCTCCAAACCTTATAGGCGCAACAATTAAAAGTTACAATGACCACCGAGTAGCAATGTCTTTAGCCATAGCAGGTCTTGTAGCAAAAGGAACAACAACCATCCCCCAAAGTGAATGTATCGATATATCTTTCCCAGGTTTTTACAAATCATTACAAAATATTAGTGATTTCTAAGTTTTTTCTAAAAAACTATTGGAATTACTCTTAATTTGTATTATTATATAGTTTAAAGCTAATATGTTAAAATCAAACTGGAGGTTATCTTATGATTAAAACAACAATTGTTGGATTTGGAGATAGTATTTCGAATGGGTATGGCGTTAATAAAGCCCATAGTTACATCAATAGGCTTGAAAAGTATATACCTAGCTATTATCCTTCCATATATTGGAACATCGTTAATTCTAGTAAGAATGGTATTACCACTAGAGAAGCGTTACAAACTATTGAAACTTCTGTATTGGTTCATCAACCAAATATGGTTTTTGTACAATTTGGCAATAATGATTGTGCTAATAATAATAAATATAGATCATTAGAAGAATTTGAAGATAATTTGACTAATATAATTAATAAAATCACTCAACATAACAATAGAACAGGTTTAAATAATTGTACGCCTATTCCTATTATGATTACACCACCTCCAGTTAACGAAGAAATTGCCAAACCTTTACGTAACAATTCACGTTTAAATCAATACGTACATATAATTAAGACTCTTTCTAAAGATTATAATTGTCCACTTATTGACTTTTACAACAAAGTACTTTGTCAAGACAATTACGAAAGATATATTTCAGATGATGGTGTACATCTCAATGAAGATGGCTATGATCTATTATTTGACACTGTTTTTGCTGAATTTACGAAATACATTAATTTTCAAGGAGTTTTAAAAGAAAGAACAATCGGTAAAGAAGATAAATAAAAAAGTTACTATTTTCATAGTAACTTATTTTTTAAATTAAATATGTATACCCAGATATGCCGTTTCCTGTATTTTGATCCCTAACTCGCGTTAGGTGGGTGTCCGCACCAAAGCTTTTGTCTTCCCCGCCATAATGAGGGCATGACATCCACTCTGAAATATAGAACTCCCGAAGTACTATTGTAGGTTCAAAATATCAGGATTATCGTACATCCCAGGAAATATCTAACTTTGCTGTGAACTAATTATACTATATATCAAGAAATTTTGCAAGATAATTACAGCAAATATTTATGGGTTTTTTTGTTTGTTTTGTCTATAAATGATAGCTGAAATATTATTTTTTTGTTTCTTATATTTTACAAGTATATTATATCATCCATTGCTATGTCACGATATTATTATATGCATAGCTGCTTATACTAATACAATCAAATTTTACCTATTAATATATTTATTATGTTTATACATTAGTTTTTGTTAATTATACTCTTCAATTTAATTAGTAATTGCTTTTCTAAATTAAATATTGTATTATATTAAATTGTGAGGAAAATATTTCATATTAAATTTTTAAAATTATAAAAGGAGATTTACATATGTCTAATTGTCTTATTGCTCAATCCGGTGGTCCAACGTCTGTAATAAACGCCTCTTTAAGTGGTGTTATAGATTCAGCCATAGAAAGCCCTAATATACATACTGTATATGGCTCTATAAATGGTATACAAGGAGTTTTGAATCATAATTTAATCAATTTAACATCAATATTTGCAACTTCAAAAAACAAATTGGAAATATTGAAAACAACTCCTTCAATGTTCTTGGGTTCATGTAGATATAAACTACCTGATTTTACTGAAGATGAAACGGAATATAAATTGATTTTTGATATATTTGAACGTAAAAAAATTAATTTTTTCTTTTATATTGGCGGTAATGATTCCATGGATACCGTTCTAAAACTATCAAGATACGCTAAACTAAAAAATAAAAATGTGCACATTATTGGAATACCAAAAACTATAGATAATGATTTATTTGGAACTGACCACACTCCTGGGTTTGGATCTGCAGCTAAATTTGTAGCAACTACTATACTGGAAATATCTTATGATACATATATATATGACATTCCTAGTGTTACTATTGTTGAAATAATGGGACGAAATGCTGGTTGGTTAACTGCTTCTGCTGCACTTGCTAGAAATGAATACAATTCTTCTCCAGATTTGATTTATCTACCTGAAGTACCTTTTTCAATCTATGATTTCTTAAGTAACCTAAAACGTATTCAAAAAACAAAAAAAAATATTATTGTTGCAGTATCAGAAGGTATTAAGGATAAAGATGGTAATTATATTTCAGCTTCTGAGAATTCATTAGATGATTCTTTTGGACATGCAAAATTAAGCGGTACAGGAAAAACTCTAGAGCACATAGTAAGTAAGTCTTTGGGATGTAAAGTTAGATCAATAGAACTTAATGTATTACAAAGAAGTGCCATGCATAGTGCATCATTACAAGATATCAATGAAGCTTGTGAGGTTGGAAATAAAGCAGTAGAATATGCTGTAGAAGGTTATACAGGACAAATGGTATCTATTATTAGAACTAATAATATTCCATATACATATAAAATAGATTGTGTAGATATTGAAAAAGTAGCCAACAAGGAGAAATTAATCCCTACAAATTGGATATATGCCGATAATGGTGATATTACAAAAGAACTTATAGAATATATATCTCCATTAACATTTGGGCAACCTAATATTCCATATAAAAATGGTCTTCCTGTATATTTAGATATTAGACATTTGATATCTAAATGATATATCAATCTTTTTAAAACAGAAATGATAAATTGTCTAGATTGTTTTATTAATATAAGAAACCTTCCTATGTATTTTATTAACAATAGGAAGGTTTTCCTTTTACTCAAGATTTCTTTATTAACTTATGAGTTATTAGGTATTACTTAATCATAAATTACTTATTGAAATAATCGTAACATTTCTTAAATCTTTTTGATCCTTCAGATTATAATAAAAAGAATCAACTTCATTACTATCTTCATCTAAAACAATTTTAATTTTAGGTCTACAACATGCTTCCTCATAGTTTTCCACCACAATACCTTTATATCTATTACTAAGCTCAACACAAGTACCAATTGGAAAAGGCGCTACTTTTTTAACAAAGTACTTGGTTAAATTAACATCAAACATAATTCCTCCATTAGCCATGATATATTCTATAGCTTCTGAAGGAAGTAAGGCTTTTCTATATGGTCTAGTTGAAGTTAATGCATCATAGACATCAGCTATACCAATAATCCTTCCAAATAGAGAAATATCGTCTTTTGCTCTATTAGATGGGTATCCTGTTCCATCATATTTTTCATGATGTTGTAATACACCTATATATGAAGACAAAGGTATTTCAAATGTCTCTTTCAAATAATTATATCCGTATTGTGAATGCTTTTGAATATGCTTGTATTCTTCATCAGTTAATCTTCCCTTTTTATTAAGAATATTACTGTCAATAAACATTTTACCTATATCATGTAATATAGCACCTAGTCCCAGATTATATAATTTTTCTTTATTTAGTCCAATAGAAGTACCTAGGACTATTGATAATACTGCTACATTAACGCAATGATAGAATGTATAATCATCAAACATTTTCAAATCAATTAAATTAACTATGGTATCTTTGTTTTCAAGTATCTGATCCACTATATTTGTTACCAGATACTTTGTTTCATTGATATTATTTGTTTTTTTATTAGATTTCTTGTTATCATCAGCCTCTATAAATACATTTTTTATAGTATTAACTGTATTTCTTCGTAATTCATCACTTATTATATCCTTAACTTCAATGTCTGCAGAAATATAGTCTTCAACATAAATTCCTTGATACCCCATATTATATATTTTATCGATATATGACTTCTGAATAACACTGCCCTTGCTTAGTAATAATTGATTATTTTTATCAAATAAACTCTTACCTACAAACATACCTTCCATTAAACCGTTAACAGGTACAAATCTCATTTATTATGTCACCCCTACTTTGAAGTATACACCCTTAGCATATAAATTGTATCAACTTTAGTTTAAACATATATATTTTATATCCATAATATCTATTATTGCATAAACTTAAATAATTTGAATAGTTAAAATGGACTATATAGATTATAACATAATATTGTTTTATTCAATAGTCAATTTAGTAATTTTTTAATTATATATGGTAATAAATATTTTAACGACTAACATTATTATTTAATAATTCAATAACTTACAAATTATTAAATAAGGGTTTATTCATAATATTCTATGGCTCTCTATTACTACTTTATCAGATATATTATACCTATATATCTTAAATTCAAACATCTATATACCCATTTCAATGAGTTCAATATATTATCCTTGATTTTATATATTTTTAGCTTGCATAAATGATTTAAAATAATATATAATGGTAATCTAAGGAAATAAGCTAATCTAAATATAAATATAATAATTAAAAAATGGGGTAATATTGGTGAATAATATTAATAAATATACAAAAATTAAAAATGTTGCTTTGTCAGGCATTTTTGGTAATATCTTTTTATTAGTGATAAAACTTGTTATTGGGTTTTTAACTAAGAGTCAAGCTATGATTGCAGACGGGCTTAATAGTGCAGGTGATGTTTTTGCTTCAACTATTACATTTATAGGGAATAAAATATCTTCAACACCAGGAGATGATGAACATCCATATGGTCATGGAAAAGCTGAATATATATTTTCTATGATAATTAGTTTTTCATTATTTTTTGTTTCCTTTTCCATCTTTAAAATGTCCATTGATTCATTAATTAATAAACAAGAATTTGAATATTCACCATGGCTCATATATATTGCTTTAACTTCAATAATCGTAAAAGTGGTTCTATTCATTTACTCTATCAATATAGGAAGAAAATATAATAGTTTATTAGCTATAGCTAATGCTCAAGATCACAGGAACGATATATTTTTATCGTCTTTAACATTACTCAGTGTCATCCTTGGCTATTATAATATATATTTTGTTGATGGAGTTGTAGGTATTTTGATTTCTTTATGGATAGCTTATACAGGGGTTTCTATTTTTAATCAATCATATACTGTTTTGATGGATACTAATATTGATTCAAAAGTGAATAAAGAAATGGAAAAACAGATAATGACAATAGAAGGGCTTGACCATGTTGATAATATTAACTCAAAACCAATAGGTCTTAATTTTATATTAATTGTAAAAATATCTGTTGATGCTAATATGACAGTATACGAAGGACACTCCATATCAGCACAGATAAAGAAAACACTTATGGAATTTGACCATATAGAAGATGTTGTTGTACACGTTAACCCTGCTCAATACCACAGATAAAACACTATATGACACATCCTTTTTTTATCTTAATATTTACATTAGAATTAATAGGATAATCACATCTATTATCTGTTTGTATAACAAATTCATGAACATTGGTTTTAATATTATATAAATATACACTTCCTTTATTAAATTTATTAGTGATAACGCCATTTATAGCGTTATTTTTTGCTTCTGTGATAAGTATATCTTCTGGTCTAACTAGAATTGTATCTCCTTTTTGTTTTTTCTCACCTCTATTTATAACATTTCTTGGTAAATAACATTTTATAGATTCATATGAAATCAAATTAGATTTACCTACAAACCCAGCAACGAATACATCTTCTGGTCTATCATATATTTCACTTGGTTCACCTATCTGAAGTAATTTACCGTTATTCATGATAGCAATCCTATCTGAGATTCTCATTGCTTCCTCTTGGTCATGGGTTACATGAATCATAGTAAGTTTAGTAAGCTTTTGTATTCTTTTTAGTTCGTCCTGCATTTTTTCTCTTAATTTTGCATCCAAATTGGAAAACGGTTCATCTAACAATAACATATCTGGTTTCATAATCAACCCTCTAGCTACTGCAGCTCTTTGTTGTTCTCCCCCACTTAGTTCATGAGGATAATTTTTTTCTTTTCCACTTAAACCTACCATATCAAGTATTTGTAAAACCTCTTTTTTTATAATTGTTTTCTTTACTTTTCTTATTTGTAATGGATAAGCTACATTCTTAAAAATATTCATATGTGGCCAAAGTGCATAATTTTGAAAAACAAGACCTATATTTCTTTTTTCAGGAGGTACAAATGTTCTTGAATGGGCTGAAAATAAAACTCTATTATTCAGACTTATATTTCCACTATCAGGTTTTTCTAGACCAGCGATAGAATACAATAATGTACTTTTACCACATCCACTGGAACCTAGAATACTTAACAATTCCCCTGTATGAATATCTAGACTTACCCCTTTCAGAGCATTTACCTCCCCATATTTCTTGCTAATATCATTAAGTTCAGCAGTTATCATTTACTTCGTCTCCTAACCTTTTTTATTATTAAATTACCTATTAAACTCATTATTATTATCACTACTGCTAAAGTAGAAGTCATTTCAAGTCCGTAAGAATTAGATTGTAATGTAAACAGCATGACACCCAAAGTTTCTGTTCCACTACTATATAATAATAGAGATATGGGAATTTCTCTTAGTGCAATCAAAAAACATAATATCCAAGCTGAAGTCATTCCAGGTGCTATCAATGGAATGATTATCGTTTTTAATGTACCTAATATACTAGCTCCAGACATTCTCGAAGCTTTTATCAAACTTTTATCTATATTTTCAATTATTCCACTCATATTCTTAACTGCAATAGGTATAAATAATGCAATATATGTAATTATAATAATCCATTTTGTACCGTATAATTTTAATGGTTTATTGATGAAACTTAAGGTAGCTGCAACAGCTAACACGATATTAGGAAAAGCTATTGGCCATGTAACAATGATCATGAACGAACTCGTTAATTTATTTTTATTGATATAGAACAAATATAATACAAGGCAGCCTATTATAACCGCAGCTGTTGCACCTACTATCCCATATACCATACTATTTAAGAATGATTTATTAGTATAAGGATTAGTAAACAAAGTGATATAATTGTTGATAGTTAAATTTTTCAATTGTATTTTCAAGCCCCATCGTTTAAGAAAGGAAGTTATAACAATACTTACCAAAGGTATGCCTGTTACACAAATACAAAATGCTATTGCAAAGAAATTAACTATTTTACTATGCTTTCCTAATTTTATCATCTTAGGATTCCGAAACTTCTTATTGGTACTACTTGCATATTTCCTTTTACTTATAATCTTTGAGTTAATGATATATATACATGCTGATATTATTATTAGTATTACAGATAATACTGTAGCATTTACTAACTCTAGATGAGATAAGTAACTAAATATCTTTGTAGTTACTACATCTTTTCCTATAGGTAAACATAAAGCTGCCGGAACTCCAAAATTAGCCATTGACCGACTAAAGATTAAAATTCCTATAGATAGGATACTAGGAATTATCATAGGAAAGGTTATAGTTTTCATTATCTTTTTTCGATTTGCTCCACATACAAAAGCCGCATCTTCATAATCCATTGAATATGCTTCTAAAGCATTAGAAATAGCCATAAAAGCTAAAGGATATAGATGGATTGAAAGAACTAAAATAACAGATATTATTGAATATGGAAAAAAATTATAATCATAATTGAATAGGATTTTTAGTAACCTACTTAGGTAACCATTTTTCGAAAAAATTTCTATCCAAGATACACTAAGAATATAAGAAGGAATCATAAATCCTATTAAAGCAAATATCTTAATAAATTTCTTGTATTTAAAATCTGTTCTTACAACTAACCAAGCTAAGCTTCCTCCAAATAATATAGAAAAAAAAGTAACACCTATACCTATTATCAAGGTATTAGATAAACTTTTATATATTGATTTATCTCCAAACAAAGAAATAAAAACATTTATATCAAAACTTTTTGTCAATAAATTCAGCAACGGATATATTATGATAATAAAAATTATTATACATAATATTACATACATCACAGTTTCTTTCAAAAACTGTGATGTATAGTTAATACTCTTAGTTGCCCATGATTTCTTTGACTCCCTCTCTAAGTATACTTTCGTTTTCATAAGCGAACCTCCAGTCAATATCCTTGGTTACTATTTCAGCCTCAATTCCTTGTGGTAATGAAACGTCTTCTCTTACACTAACAAATCCCATTCCAACAGTAATATTTTGGACTTTCTTAGATACTAGGAAATCAACAAATTTCTCTGCTATCTCTTGATTTTGTGCTGGTCGTGAGTCATCTTTAATAATTGCTACTGGTCTCTGAATTTTTAATGCTCCTTCTGAAGGCCAGCAAATCTCTATAGGTGTTTTATATTTTTCTTTCTTAGCCTTTTTCTTTAATCTTAATACGGAATCATGTGGAGCTATCCCTGCATCAAATTCTCCTTCTTGAATTTTTGAAGGTACTTGACCATTAGATTTTGCAAAGAATAATTTATTATCTTTTAGAGCTTTTATATAATCCCAATTATTGCCACTCATCTGATATAGACCTGAAGTTATTGCTAGTGCAGTTGAAGAATAATTAGCATTTGCCATTACAACAGCTCCAGAATATGCTTCATTCTTTAGATCTTCAAATGAAGAAGGTACTTCATCACCTTTCAAATTATCTTTGTTATAAGCTATAACAGCATATCTCTCATTAACAATTGTGTAGTAGTTACCTTCTACTTTATATTCTTCTTTTAACTTATCAATCTCTTTCGGACTATATTGCGCTAGATTTCCCTGATCTTGAAGAGCATAATACAATAATGGATCCGAACCCCATACAACATCAGCTTGGATTTGACCAGCTTGTTTTTCAGTCCATACCTTTTGTCTAAGAGGACCACAACCTAATATTACTAGATCCAAGACATCACCATTTACAGTCTCAAATTCAGATTCTATCTTGTTTAACATTTGTTCTGGACCAGATAAATATACTGTTATTTTGCCTTCTTTACCATGATATTCACCTTTATCATTTTCATCTTTTTTGTTATTATCATCCCCTACTTGATTTTCATCTTTTGCCTGACTTTCATCATTTCCTGTATTTTCTACTTTTGGATTTTGTGAGATAACATCATTTTCATTATCTTTCGAACACCCTACAAGCATCAAAGAAATTATCAACATGCATGTCATAATAATATTAATTTTATTTTTCACCTTATTTTCCCTCCTATTTTTTACTGATAATGACTATCAAATTCGTTTAAAGTATATTACAAGTATGTACTTATGTCAAGCTTATATTGGAATTATTTTCTATACATAATAAAATGAGCACCCTTTTACGAGCGCTCATCTAATTGTATAATCTTTATCTAATTTCCCATTCAGATATTTCTTTCCATTTCTTAAGCAATTTAATTTCTTCTCTGTTTAACTTCTCTGGTATTACTATTTTAGCTACGAAATAAAAATCTCCTGTCTTTTTCTTGCCTTTTAGCCCTTTATTCTTTAATCTGAATTTTTTTCCTGATTGTGTTCCCTTAGGTATTTTAATTTCTAATTTTTTATCTAAAGTACTAATCTCTATTTCCGCTCCAAAAG